>DATLII010000764.1:0-2766 GCA_035539495.1 Dongiaceae bacterium | reverse complement strand
GGCCCCACGCTGATCAGGCGGTCTCGAGTCGAGACCCTGCCGATGGCCGCCGGCGGATTCTGCCGGAGCGTGCCCAGGGCCGCCATCAGGTCCAGCTCCGGCGCGGTTTTCACCACCCAGCCCTCACTGCCCTTGATCAGGCCGAAGTGCACCACCTTTTCGGTACCGTCCACCAACCGCACATCAACCTCCGTACGGCCGCTGGCATCGTCCAGAGCCGCCTGATAGAAGGTGTTGCGGAAACGGCCGATCCGATCCAGCTTGTTGCCCAGGGTGTTGATCAGGTACTGCTCCACCACATATTCGATGGTGGCATTGGAATCGAATTGGCGGTCGATCTGATCATCGCTAAGGCGCAGATCCCGGGTATAAGCGCGAAATTCCCCCGCCACGAAACTGCGTTTGCTATCCGGCAGGCGCAGTTTGACGTAGCCGCTGTACACCAGATCGGAATTGGTGGTCAGCATCAGTTCCAGCCAGAAACCCCGTTCCACCATTTCCACTTCAGGGCGCAGGCCTGGTTCCTGACGACGGCTAATCAACACCGGCGGGTTATCCAGGGATTCTGGCGTGTACTGCAGCAGATTTTCCCCGGGACGCAGCGAATAGCTTTGCAGGGGAATGGAGACTTCCAGCGGCGAATAAGCCGTTTCATCGGATTTGAAACGCAGCACACCGTTGATGAAAGTGGCACGCACAAATTCCACCGCATCGCTATCCAGACGGCCACTGGCATTACCCATATTCCGTTGCAGAAACGGCGCCATTTCCGGTTCCGACGCAAAATTCTGCGGACGCACAATCAGTGGTTTGCTGGCAAACGCCGGCGCCAGCCAGTCGCGCACCACTACCAACTGGGAACCCTGGAACCATTGGGGATTCGCCCGCACCCATACAACGCAGGCCAGAATCAACATCAACAGGCTGGTGAAATGCACCAGGGCCAAGGTGCGACGGCGACTCCAGAACACGGCATAAAAAAAGATAGCGCTGGGCGGGATCAGCAATCCCGCCATTCCCCAACCCTTGGACGCCTTGAAGGCTGCGCTCCAATAGATCAACGTGCAGAGGGCAAAAAAACCGGCGCCCGCCAGAAAGAGCAAGTTTTCCATTGTCATACCGGAATCCGTGTCGCGTCGTGCTTGAGAACGTATCTACGTCTGGGTAACCACCCCATTCAGTATAGAAGACGCGGTCAGTTCAGCAGCAAATGGGCGCGAGCGCTGGCCACTGGCTCGTCCTTGCTGGTCTGCCATACCAGGACCGACACGTTGGCCAGGCGCCGCCCCATCCGCATGATGCGGGCTTCGGCAAAGCTATCGCGATAATGACCCGCGCTCAGGTAATCCAACGACAGGTCCACCACTTTGGGAAAACGCGGTTCGTCCATCGCCATGATCACCTGCAGAATCGCGGCATGCTCGATAAAGCCTCCCAATACACCACCATGAATTGCAGGCAGCGTGGGATTGCCGATGTTGTCCTGCAGCGCAGGCAGAGTGAAAACTACATCGTCGCCAATCTTGATGCAGCCAATACCCAACAGACGGGCGTAGGGCACGGCGCCGACCAGGGCGGAATAATCGTTGGAAGCGCGGCACTGGGCTAGGGTATCTTTCAGGCTCATGATCAGGCCTCCTTCGGGCTGGTGGTGCCCCAGGGCGTGATGTTCAAGCCCATGCGGGTGAAATTGGCGACGCAGTGTGCGATAGGTCTGTTGCGATCTTCATGGAAGGCGATGCCTCGCGTGAACACTACCTGACGGGTCTTGCGGTAGGCCTCCACGAACGCAAATACGTCCTTGCCCGGTTCCGCCGGCCGCATATAGTCGATGCGCAAATCGATGGTGGGCGTAATATCGAACTCCGGCGCCAGTGCCGCTGCCACTGCCAGTCCACACGCCTGATCCATCAAAGACGTAATGGCGCCACCATGAATCACGCCGGTTTCAGGATTGCCGATGATTTTGTCGGAATACGGCATGCGCAACAGAATGCCGTCGGGCGACACTTCCTTCAGCTCCATACCCAGCACCATGCTATGGCGTACTTCCCGTAAAAAGCGCCGCAGCAGGCGCTCCACGTCGAGGGGTGGTGTGGCTTCGGTAGACATGATTCCTCTCTCCTAAGTTCAGCCTCAGTTCAGCCTCTGCTTCGGCCCTTGCGGGCGTCAGGCTTTCATCAAGCTTTGTAGGTGCGTACCAACGCCTGCAGTACGTTGGACTTGAATTCGCGACGGTACAGCACGCCCACCACCCAGGTAGTGGACAGCACGAAAAACCAGGGATTGACGAACCAGATCAGAAACGCCAATCCAAAATAATAGGAACGCAGACCCAGGTTGAATGCCAGCGCGGCACGAGAAATCACCTGTGCCGCTTCTTCCGCAAACGTTTCGATATTGACCTGATCGCGACTGCCATTGCCTGGCGCCATGCCGATCACCACGGACGCAAAACCGTACTGCCGCAACGACCAGGTGAATTTGAAAAACGCATATACAAAAATGCAGGACAGCAGAATCAGTTTCACTTCCCAGGAAGCCGCCGATCCGTCCATTGCAAACGGTAGCTCATTGGCGATGGAAATGGCTTTATCGGTGGCACTCATCAGCGTCAACACACCCGCCAGAATGATCAGCGTGGACGATGCAAAGAACGCCACGTTGCGCTCCAGGTTCGCCAGCAGCGACGCATCCGCCACCCGGTTGTCCCGCGCCAGCATTTCATGCATCCAGCGCCGGCGCTGACGATGCAGAATGTTGGAC
>DATLII010000763.1:0-6453 GCA_035539495.1 Dongiaceae bacterium | reverse complement strand
TCCTACTGCTGGCGGTGGTTGGCTCCGGTATCATGGCGGAGCGACTGGCAGAGGGAAATACTGCAATTGCCTTACTGGCCAATGCGATTGCAACAGGCGGTGCGTTGGTTGCGCTGATTCATACCTTCGGCCCCATTTCTGGCGCGCATTTCAATCCTGTTGTCACTCTAGCCATCGCCTGGCGCGACCGCCTCCCACGCAATGAAATCATATTGTATCTGCTGGCGCAGTTTAGCGGTGCCTGGTGTGGCGTGATTGCCGCACATTTTATCTTTTCAACGCCGCTCTTCGAACTTTCAACAAAGGTTCGCAGTGGAATACCGCTGATGACCAGCGAATTCATCGCAACGTTTGGATTACTTGCCGTTATTCTGGTGGGCGATAGAACAAGACCTGAATCGGTTCCATTTTCCGTGGCGGCCTATATCACGGGTGCTTACTGGTTTACATCGTCGACGTCATTTGCAAACCCGGCCGTTACTTTCGCTCGGATGTTTACTGATTCATTTGCCGGGATTCAGGCAGCAGATGTCCCATTCTTTATGTTGGCTCAGCTGGCAGGTATGACAGTCGCTTTCTTCTGTTTTTCCTGGCTGTTGGGGGCTAGAAATGAGACCGTTAAATAAGGTGAGCGGCCATTAATATCAGCCGCCGTTGAGCAGAGCCCCAAGAGAATACGGATGACGCCTGCCAAGTATTAGGTCGTCGTCCGTGACTTCACAATAATGCGGGATACTAAGAGCGACGCTCTCGCAACCCGAGCCGAATAAAGATTTACTGAATCACCGGCGACTCGCCCCAGCAATACAGGCGTTGATTGATACCCAGAACACAACTATGGAAACGGCCGGTGTCGACCTGAGTGCTGCTCGGCAGTCCCGTTGGCACGGCCATCTGCCCACGATTTTTTGCCCGCACGTCCGAGCCCCAACAAATCACAGTGCCGTCTTGCACGGCGCAGCCATGAAAAGGGCTCAGGCTGAGTGATTGTGGTTCGGTCAGGCTGGCTGGCAAGTTGGTATTTTCCGACGAATTCCAGCAGCGAACCCAGGTGGCGCCGGTTTCGCCCACGCAAAAAGAACGTTCGCCACCGGCCAGCAAGTAAGAATTTTCCAACGCAATCGGTTCGGCTGGCAGCAAACCGCTTTCGTTCCAGTGGTACAACTGGTTGTCGACAATGGCGGCAACAAAAGCTGTAGGTCCGCCAACGGTCACAGCTAGTGCAGAGGGCGGTGCAGGCAATTGTGGTGAGAGTACCGCTTCACCGTTACGGCGACACAGCGGCTGCGTGGATTGGCCGGGGTCGATTACGCACATGACATACTCGTAGCTGCTGAACAGTGCCGGATTAAACGTATCGGAGCCTGTCAGCGGCAGACGAACGGCATTTTGCCCCCAGCAGCGGATCTCGCCGCTGTCATGTACACAAGTGTGATCGAAACCGGCCGTGATAGCACTCGGTGCAATCAGGTCGTCTGGCACATTGGACTGACCATATTCGTTGCCACCCCAACAACGCACCTGACCTTGGGCGATGGCACAGGTGTGATGATCGCCGGCGGCAAATGCGGTGACATTGCCCAGATCCGTCGGTACTTTTGATTGACCGTAATAATAATTACCCCAGCACACGGTCGCGCCATTGTCATCGGCACAATAAATATCATGCTGAGTGCGCAGCGCGGTGGGATTGGAGAGAGCCGGCACCGCCGGTAACGACAAGCCCGCGCGATTCACGCAATGTACCTTATTGCTGCCCTCATCTTCGTAGAGAACGCACAGATCGTCGTAACCCAATACCACCTGCTGCGGATGAGTGATGAAATCCGGAATCGGCCAGTCGCGATATTCGGATTCATTCCAGCAGTCCAGCTTTGCGTCATGTACCACGCAGAGTGCATAGTTGCTGGTGATCAGGTCGGTCACATTGGATAGTGCTCCAAAACGGTTTGCATTAAGGCCCCAGCATTTAAGTGTATGGGACTGAGTCACGATGCAGATGGTCTCGTTGGTCCCGGCCGCTTTGAGAATATCGTCTTCCGGATGGAAGACAGCCGTCACTCTGGTTTGGATAACGGGGCGGTAAATCCAGCTTGGTTGCGGTGGCGGCTTGAGTGAAAAACCATAGGGCACCGTAGCCGTCGTGGGCATGGGGCTGTTATAGATTTCGCTGGAAAGTAGGCCAAGAAAGCGGAAGCCCGCGTCTGCTTCACCTTTCAGTTCGACTTCCTTGATTCCATTGAGGCTGGTGTAGCGGCAGTCATGGGTGCAATCAATACTGCCGTCGGTCGAGTACACCCGGCCCTTGCCAATAATATCGATATCCAGATTGCAGCCCGCCAGTAAAAGACTGAAAAGGCAGAAGACTACCTTGAATGAAGTACTCATACGTAAGTCCTTTTATAAGAGTCAGTCGGAAGAGGCTTCACCAGAGATGCGCACTGCCGTTTCTGTCAGCGAAATCGCAGACGGTATCCAAACGGAATGTAGCAGAGCGGGGCAATGCAGCTGATGGCCTAACAGGCCCAATGTGGGAGGGGGATTGGCTCGAATTGCAATAAGCACGCATCTGGAAGCAGAACAGATGCGTGCTTATATCACGGAAGGAAGGTTGTTCGGATCAACGACTCAATGCATAGCTCGCCAAGGTTGGCACAGCGTCAGGACCTTCGTTGGACCCTTTGACGTAGCTTAAACCCGACAATACGTATTGAGTTCCAGTATCCAGCATTACCTTAGGATAAAATCCATATTGGTTGAACTTGAAAATGAAGCCTTCGTAATCCACCAGATAGTTCAACCGGCCTATCACATCTTCCGCCAGCAACTTGCCGTCGCCGCCGAAGCGTGAAACGAATACATTGTCGATAAAACGGAAATAGCCGACCGGTACCACCACGGGAGAATAGAGCCGCACGCTCTGTTTGTTTTGGAGTACGTTGATAACGCCCTGCCTCACGGAGATCTGTAGATCACTTAGATAGTCTATTTCCGTTCCAATATCTTCCAACGCCAGTTTCTGTTTCCACAGGGCTTTGCCAGCGGCATCATGGCGGAACAGATCGGCGGAAGAATTGCCATAGCCAGCCGCTATGTTATCGGGTTCCACCAACCGCAGATAACTGTTGTTGTCGTATGACAGTATTCGTACTTCACCTGCACCCGTTTCGTTGAATTTCGCCTTGCCGCTGCCATCCACTAGCAAGACGCGATGGGACTTGACGTTGCCTTCCGCGGTTTCGTTGAGCGCAATGGCCGCGCCATCTCCCAGGGCGATGACGTTGATTATCCTGCGGATGCTTTCAGGCAATACCAGACGGGACGACCATACCGTATCACCGCTTTCGTTGCGCCGGGTCAGCGTGACGCCATTTGTTTCCGCACGGGCATCCAACAGATCACCATTTCCCAGGAAAGCGCCTTGCAATGACGGTGCACTGTCCCGTTCGATATTCGCTTCCAGCGGAACGGCTTTCTGCCAGCTTACGGCTCCACTCGGGGTCAGGCAGAGCAAAGCGGCGGCGGTTTCATTGCGTCCACTGAAGCAGGCGCGCTTCGCGTTATAGGCAACCAGTTTGAATTTGTCGAAACCCAGTTCACCCAGTTGAAACTGATGCATCAGTGCGCCGGCTTGAGTCAGTTGAAACATGTTTCCCTTTTCCGACATGGCCAGCAGATCACCATTGGCGAAGCTCAATAGTGCCGGACTGCGTGACAGCTGAACGACTTCATCCGTCGGCAAGGTGTGATGATAAGGATCGTCGTAAAGATTGGTATCCCGCACTTCACCCTGTGGGCTCACGCGACTGATACCGACACGGTACTCCCAATTCCCACCGGTATGGGCGGCGGACGAATAGGCGTTGATAATATCCCCCGTGTTGTTTTGCAGCAGCGCGAATGGCGTGTGGAAATCATCGGCTTCGCTATTCAGCGTCCACTGTGCCTCGCGCAAGGGAGCGTTGTTGGCCGCTTCATTGGTGTTTTTACAGCCGGGGATTATCAGACAGGCAGATAGAACAAATGCGATCAATCGCATGGCAACATCCTCCATGATGTTGTTTTTGTAGTGGGAGCATGAGCCTAGCGAATCCGGATTTTAAATAATATTGAAATGCGGTCACGGTGAATTCTCGATGTTGTTATGCGAGCGGTAACGTAATATCGCAGTGGGGGATTTGAAGCCGCAGGGCACAGTGACGAAAGTGGATGGGTTTTATTGGGTAAGGTGTGGATGGGTCAGTAGCGTTTCAACGAAGTGGCGACAGCATCGACGACGCGATCATCCGGTCTGATCCTGCCCTCTGGCCTTACCCTGGCCTGGTTTTTGTATATCTTTAGATCAAATCCAAGCATTACCCACACTGCCAACCTGGGAGTATCCGAACATGCACGTGGTTTCCGTCAATGCAGCCCAGCCCGCCACTATCTACTTCAATGGTGCCGAGGTGGTGACCGGGATCTACAAACAACCGTTGACGGGGGCAAGCCAGGTCACCCGTCTTGGTATCCAGGGCGATACGATTGCCGACACAACGGTGCACGGTGGGTTGGATCAGGCAATTTATCTGTATCACGCAGAGGACTACGATTGGTGGTCGGCGCAGCTGGGTAGAACGCTTGCGCCGGGTACCTTCGGTGAGAATCTGACCGTGTCCGGCCTGGCCGATCAATCGCTGATAATCGGTGACAGATTGATTATCAATGATGTCGAACTGGAAATTTCAGCGCCACGGGTTCCGTGCTTCAAACTGGCCACAAAGATGGAAGACAGCGGCTTTGTCAAAGCGTTTGCCAAGGCCCAACGCCCGGGCGCGTATGCGCGTGTCATTCGAGAAGGTGTACTGAAAAGTGGAGACAGCATTGCGCTGCAACCAACCGCAGAAGACTACGCTTCGGTAAAAGAGGTGTTTGTGGTTTGTCACCAGAAAGAGCGGCCGCTGGATGTGCTGAGACGGGCATTGGCGTCACCTATTGCTGCGGTGCACAGGCAGCAGTTGCAGCAGTGGTACGATGATTTGGTGCTGGGGTGAGATACAACTAAGTGCGACGTGCCGTCTACTGCGGTTGAATTGAAAAGGGCGTTCATTTGAACGCCCTTTTTGATAGTAACGATCGGTGTGAATCAGTCTTCCGGATTCACCAACTCTGCCCACAAATCATGTTCATCCGCCTGAAACACCTGCGCGGTCACCATATCGCCCGGCATCAGTTCAGTTTCACCGTTCAGGAATACCAGACCATCGATCTCCGGCGCATCGGCATAGGTACGGCCCACTGCACCTTCCTCGTCCACATGATCGATCATCACTTCAAACGTCTTGCCGATTTTCTGCTGCAGTCGTTCCGATGAAATCCGCGCCTGCACTTCCATGAAGCGTTCGAAGCGTTCCTGTTTCACTTCTTCCGGAACGTGGTTTTCCAATATGTTGGCGGTGGCGCCTTCCACGGCTGAATATTTGAAGCAACCAACGCGATCCAGTTGTGCCTCTTCCAGGAAATCCAGCAGGATTTTGAAATCATCTTCAGTCTCGCCCGGGAAGCCGACGATGAAGGTGCTGCGCAGTGTCAGGTCAGGGCAGATCGAGCGCCATTTCTTCACGCGCTCCAATGTATTTTCCGCATGAGCGGGCCGCTTCATGGCTTTCAATATGCGCGGGCTGCCGTGCTGGAAGGGGATATCCAGGTAAGGCAGGATCTTGCCGTCCGCCATCAGGGGAATCACTTCATCCACGTGGGGATAGGGATATACGTAATGCAGCCGCACCCACACGCCCATGCTGGCCAGGCCTTGGCACAGTTCGGTCATGCGGGTTTTCATGGGGCGGCCCTGCCAGAAACCGGTGCGGTATTTCAGGTCGACGCCGTAGGCGCTGGTGTCCTGCGAGATCACCAACAACTCTTGCACGCCGGCTTTTACCAGGCGCTCTGCTTCGTCCATCACTTCGCCGATGGGACGGCTCACCAGATCGCCACGCAGGGACGGAATGATGCAGAAGGTGCAGCGGTGGTTGCAGCCTTCGGAAATCTTCAAATAGGCGTAGTGGCGGGGGGTCAGTTTGATGCCTTGCGGGGGCACCAGATCGATCAGCGGGTTATGCGGTTTGGTCTGGGGTACGAACTGGTGCACCGCGCTGACCACTTCCTCATAGGCATGGGCGCCGGTAACGCTCAACACGCCAGGGTGGATCGACTTGATCTTGTCCGCGTCTTTGCCCATGCAGCCGGTCACGATTACCTTGCCGTTTTCCTGCAGGGCCTCGCCAATGGCTTCCAGGGACTCGCGCTTGGCGTCGTCGATAAAGCCGCAGGTGTTGACCACCACGATATCGGCGTCGTCATAGGTGGGGACGATCTCGTAACCGTCGGTGCGCAACTGGGTCAGGATGCGTTCGGAGTCCACCAACGCTTTTGGACATCCAAGGCTAACAAAGCCTACTTTCTTTTGATCCA
>DATLII010000762.1:0-6744 GCA_035539495.1 Dongiaceae bacterium | reverse complement strand
GCACGGACAGGGTGGTGGTGCTGCCGTTGCCATTAACGCAGAGTCGTTTGCGCAGGTGCATTTCCCGATTCTGGGTTTTGCGGCCACTGGCGCGTCGCTCATTGAAGGTGAACGGATGATTACGGCATTCGTCGTCGCTGGTCAGGCTGCTGAAGTGATTGCCCATCACATCGCTCTTGGGAATATTCAGCAGTTTTTCCACGCTGTCATTGATGAAGGTAATATGACCGCGTTCATTCAATATATAGATAATGTCCGGCGAGTTGTTCACCATGAAACGGTGCATCTTCTCCGACTGCTGGATGCGTTGCTGCATGGTCTTGAATTCGAATTCCAGCCGACGCTTGTCCAATGCGTTGTCGATGGAATTGATCAGTTCCTCTGCCACATAGGGTTTGCGGATAAAATCGCAGGCGCCGCGTTTGAGCGCAGTGGACACAGAGGAAAAGGAATAGTCTCCGCTGATGACGATCACCGGCAGATCGGCACGCTGTTCCTGCACGAAGCGCAGCACTTCATGGCCGCTCAGTTGCGGCATCAGAATATCAAGCAATACGAGGTCGAAATTACCTTTGCGCAGGCTGTCGATGGCCTGATCGGTCGAGGTGGCGGTGGAAACGCGAAAGCCGTGGATTTCCAGCAAGGATTTCAGACTGGCCAGCAGGTCGGCTTTGTCGTCGATAGCCAGGATGTGATGCGGGTAGACACGTTGCCGGGTGGGCGTTGTCATTCTCGTTCCTTGCTGGCGCAGAGCGTCGGCTTGCCAGTTTTCAATCAGTTGTTTTTATTGTATGGGCAGGTAGATGGAAAACGTGGATTGCTCGTCTTCGCTGCGCTGGAACGATATCAGTCCCCCCATTTCCTCCACCAAATCCTTGACGATGGCCAAGCCAATACCGGCGTGGCGTCCTTCCTTGCTACTCGGTCCGGGTTGAAACAGAGTTTCCAACTGGTGATCCGGAATACCGGGACCATCATCCTGAACTTGCACGGTCACATGGCGGCGTCCGTTGATGACGATGCGCGCCCGTGTAGTGATGCGAATGATTCCCCCATCTTCGCAGCACTCCATTGCATTTTTGATCAGGTTGATAAGCACCTGCCGCAAATAAGTGTCATCAATATAGATAGTGGGCAGTGATTCGTCCAGATCCGTTTTGAATTCGAAATCAGCGTCGTCCTGCGCGCTGTCCTTCGTGCTAAAAACAGGGACAAGATCCTGGATCAGCTCATTGATGCTGACCGCGATCAGGTGGGAGTCCGTTCCTTCCAGACGTTCGATGCCGGCTTGTAAAATCCGGCTACTGCCTTCGATCTGTTCGATGACGGTTTCCACATGATCTCTCACGTTGGCGGGCAGCGCCTCGTTCATTTGTACTATATGCAGATGGTTCTGCGCGATGCTCAGCGGGTTATTGACCTCATGAGCAATCCTTTTCAGCCGATGTTCAAACAGTTTGCGCTCAAATTGGGCAAGTTCCTGTTGCCAGTGCATTCTTTGATCGCGCCTTTCCAGCGCTTGCTGTACCTGTTGTGCAAAGAACTGGAGCGCTCGCTGCAACATATTGAAGCGATTTTGGATGTCCGGTTCGAAGGCCAACACCATGCAGCCCCAACGCCGTTGCTCCAATGTCAGCGGCAGAGCCACCAGCGATTGGCAGCCTGACAACTGCATCAGCTCCAGGTCCACCACAGCCGGTGGAGGTGGATCGCTGCGGAAATTGTCCACTGGCTGTTGATGGCGAAAGCAATCAGTGGGCAGGCAGGATTGTTTCAGCGGCAGTCGCAGCAGATTTTCGAATGCGTTGGGCCGCAGGCTGTTTTCACCCTGCAGTGCATCCCGTTCCGGTTGATGGCGGAATAACATGACGTGACGGCAGCCGAACAGCAGATACGCCAGGCGACCGATGGCTTCCTGCAGCGTGCCTAGATCCGCCGCCTGATCCAGTAATGAAGCAGCACTGAGGATATTTTTCAGCGCAATCCGTTCCACCCGCAATTGCTCAAGATCACTCTGCAGATTGGCGGCAGCATCAGGTGCTGGCAGTGCCGGCAATAAGGTCTGGCGTACCAGGGTTTCATCGACATGCAACGCCAGGGATTCCTGAATTTCCTGTGCCTGATTCAGTGCGGATTCCAACAGCACTTCAATGTGCGGCGCCTGCAAATCGAGTAGCTGCCGTGTCAATGAAACCGCTTCACCGAAGCGGGTCACCTGACCGGTGACGATGCGATGCGCCACATACACGATGCGCGTCACCGGATGGGCGGCAATCAAACTGGTAGGTGGCAGATGGTAATAAAGCGTGGCGTCGCGGAAGGCGTGGGGAAAATCCAGCATTTTAAGGATGCGCTGGCTCACCCACATATGCTGGGTTTGGTAGTGTGCCAATTCCTGCTGACGCCGCTCTTCGTCATTGCTACAGCCGCTGATCAGCCGCAGATAATCCTGCCGTTCCTGCGCTAACAGAGCCAATTCACCGCAGCGATATAACAGGCCGGCAAAGAACACATCGTCGCTGTCGGGTAATTCCATCACGCGCGCCAATCCACGGGCCAGGAATGCGCACTGCACCGACTCCAGCCAATGCTGCAGCATGAAGCGTTCCGCCAGATCCCAGAAGCCAGCTGCGAATTTTTCATCGAATCTGTCGCCGCACAGCAGGGTCCGGCTCAACAGCGCTTTATTACCGTGTGCGATGCGGGCGCTGATGGATTCCGGTTGCGGTCCATGATTCAACGCCTGCAGCGTGCAGAGATAACGCAAGGTCAACGCAGGATCGTATTGCAGCAGATTGCACAGTTGGCTGTAGTCGGTGAGAGGTTGGTGGCAGGCACGGGTCAACTGCAGGGCGAGGCGTGGCAAGCTGACCAGTTGTATCAAACTGGCAGGCGATGCAAAGCCGGTATCGTCGGTGGTCTCGGTGGCAGAAAAGTGGAAGATCGAGTCCATGCCCCTAAAAGCGCCGTGCCTGCGAGTGGCGCGACGGTTCCCTCAATCAGCGTTAGTTATTGTTGGAATGCTTGTGCGAGTCGGACGTTGGCCCGTCCTTTATAGGGTCTGAAGTATATCCAGCCGGTTGAAAACTGAACAGCAATTATTGTGACCCGAGTCACTATCTGCCAGGCGGTCGCTGATTTCGTTTATTGGGATTAGCCGGACCCTGACTGCAGACGCTTGGTCGGGTGCCACGAAGGCGCGTCACAAAAATGTCAGGGAAATTTGATAAGGATAGCGTCAGAAAAGTGTGAGCTGCTCCTTTGCCAAATAAATCAAAAACTTGGCAAAGAAAACATTTGCGTTCAACAAATTGTGTGATCTACATTGTTACTATCGATTAAAGCAAACTTTCACTCAGGCGGAAACCCTTGTTCCGCAAAAATCCTCAAGGAGAAAAACAGGGGGAATATCACCGGGATACGTCATTCATTGGGCGATTCAACCGAAGGAGGTGATTAAAACACGCGAATCTATACCTGCACGACCTGTGGCCGCTGTGTTCGAGTATCTTCTTGAGGAATGCTAATGAGTGCACGAGTAGCAATGACCGAAAGTACCAAGAAAGCTTACATCATCGATACCAACGTTCTGATCCACGATCCCAACGCCATTCTCAATTTCGACGAACACCAGGTAGTGATCCCCATGACCGTTCTCGAAGAGCTGGACAAGCTCAAGAACGGGCACAAATCCATAGCAGCCGATTGCCGTTCCGCCATTCGCCTGATCGATCGGGTGATCGGGGAAAGCCCCACTGATCAAGTGGCCCGGGGCGTTCCCATTCCGCGTGAGGGCAACCAGCAACGTGGCACACTGTCGATTCTCATGAACCGTACGGGCGAACCCCCGGAAGCCTGTCTGCCCAATGAGAATAACGACAACAAGATCATCAACCGCATCGTGCAGATGCAGCGTGAAAATCCTGAAGTACGCTTCGTGCTGGTGACGAAAGACATCAACATGCGGCTGAAAGCCCGCGGCTGCAACCTGCACGCCGAGGATTATCACAACGACCAGCTGATTTCCGATATCCGCCAGCTCACCACCGGCTATCACACTTTTGCCGGTTCGTTCTGGGATCGGGTTTCGCACGTCGATACCATTCAACGCCAGGACGCCACCTACCATTCCCTCAGCCGTGATCTGTTCGACTCGCAACTGCACGTAAACCAGTACGTGATGGACGAGCAGGATTTCCTGGCCCGCATTGAGGAAGTCACCGACGAGCACGTGCTGATCAAGCACATCAAGCGCGAAGCCATCATGCACCAGAATGCCTGGGGCTTGAAGCCGCGCAACATCTACCAGGGTATGGCACTGCATGCGCTGATGGACCCGGATATCCACCTGGTGAATCTGACCGGCCCCGCCGGTTCCGGCAAAACCATTCTCGCTCTGGCAGCGGCAATCGAAATGACGGTGGCGCGCAAGCTGTATAACAAGATCATCGTCACCCGTTCCACACCGCCGCTGGCAGAAGAACAGGGCTTTTTGCCAGGCACCGAGGAAGAGAAGATGGACCCGTGGTTGGGCGCCATCACCGACAACATAGAGGCGTTGCATCTGCAAGATGAAAGTCCGTCGGGCAGCATCGAGTATGTGAAGTCGAAGGCCAACATCCAGTTCAAGGCACTGAACTACATTCGCGGCCGCAGCTTCCAGAAAAGTCTGATCCTGATCGACGAGTCGCAGAACCTGACTCCACACCAAATGAAAGCCATCATCACGCGGGCCGGGGAGGGTAGTAAGGTAGTGTGCCTGGGTAACTTGGCGCAGATCGATACACCGTACCTAAGCCCCATCAGTTCAGGCCTGACCTACATGACGGAGCGCTTCAAAGGCTTCCGTCACGGCACCAGCCTGCGTCTGAATGGCATCCCCCGCTCACTGCTGGCAGAATACGCCGAAGCCAATCTGTAGTAACACGATGATCCACCCGGCGCGGTTTTTCAGATCGCGCCGGGCCTTCCCGGAGGTTTTCCCCTTGTTTCACTTCTTCGCCTACGTGGCCAAGCTCAAGTACATCGTGCGCTGGGGCCTGAAGCGCAATGTCGAATCCGAAAACGTAAAAGAACACAGTTTCGACGTGGCAGTGATTGCCCATGCGCTGGCGCTGATTCGCAATCGCTATTTCGGCGGCAATGTTGATTCCAACCAACTGGCAATGGTGGCGCTGTTTCACGATGCGTCGGAAGTATTGACGGGCGATCTACCCGGGCCGATCAAGTATTTCAACCCGTCCATCGCGGAAGCCTACAAGGAAGTGGAAAAAGCAGCGAAAGCCAAGCTGCTGACGATGCTGCCCGAGGAGCTGCAGGGTGACTACGCGCCCTTGATCGATGACAGCGCCATGACCAAAGATCTAAAACGCTTGGTGAAGGCGGCTGACGTGCTGGCGGCGTATATCAAGTGCATTCAGGAAGTGGAATCTAATAATCACGAATTTCAGGTGGCCCGCTTGCGGGTGGAGAACATGCTGCAGGATTACGATCTGCCTGAAGTGCATTTCTTTCTGGAGAAGTTCCTGCCGAGCTATAGGTTGACCCTGGACGAATTGGGTTGAGCTGGCAGTTTCCCTATTTTCTGGCTCCAGCCTACAACCTCATTCCAACAGCAACTGATCGATAATCAGGCCGTAGAAGCCCGCCATGCCGTCGCAGGTGTAATACCAGCCCAGATGGTTGTTGCAGTCCTTACAGTAGGCGTACTGCCAGGCATGGCCGGGAAACCAGGTGAAAAACTCGGTGGGCTTGCCGCTGACGATACAGCCTTCCGCCATGACGTAGGTCTGAATGTCGAAGCCCTGGCCAATGGGATTCTTGAAGAAGTGGATGCATTCCCCATCGACGGGGATCAGAAACTGACTTTCTGTGATATAGGCGCGGCAACAACGGCAACGCACTACGGATTTCTTTTTGGCTGTTTCATCATCGCTCTGGGTCAGGGGCAGCCAGTCCAGCACAGTCTTGGGTGGGTTGATCTCAAGGCAATCCATGCGCATATCCGACGTGGGAGGGTTCCGGACCAATGGGTATCGAGAGTAGTCTAGCAGTGTACAGCCTAAACAAAAAAGCCCCCGAGGACGGGGGCTGAAACGCAGGAGACGTGAATACAGACAAAGCCTGCTTCGACGTTTCAAGTAAGCGTAACAGGGGGTTACGCCAAGAAGGTAAAAACAACCTCAATAAGAGCGGCAAATCCATTTCAAACCGTTTTTAGACGGGAATGCGGGCCCGCAATTCTTTGGCCTTGGCCTGCACTTCCTTCAGTTGCTCGGTAACTGTGTTACGGACTTCTTCCAGTTTAGGTTTCAAGTCTTTGATATAACTCTTTTCTGCTTGCTGTTTGGCATAGGCAGAAATCATGCTGGTGTCCCAGTGCAGACGGAAACGGTTGTCGTAGGTGGCAACGTCCAGCTTGCGGATGAATTCTTTTACGGTGGGATTGGCGGCGCGCAGTTGGCCAACCAATTCGTTTAAAGTCAGTTGCTTGGGATCTGCGGTAACACCCAGTTCCTGCAGGATGCGCTGGGTTTCAACCTTGGCGTCGTCCAGGCGCTTGTTCAGGCCTTCCTGGAGCTTTTCACTTTGCTTCTTAATTTGTTCGATTTGGGTTTTTACTTTTTCCTGGATCATGGCGTTGCCTCAATGTGTTCGTGTTCGCAAGGGTTCAAAAATGCGTGGGGGCGCAATATGATCGGAAAGGTATACAGAAAAATTAGAATCATCTTCCTAAATTCATCG
>DATLII010000761.1:0-2861 GCA_035539495.1 Dongiaceae bacterium | reverse complement strand
TGAATGCGGCTGTCGGTGCGCGGCGGCTGTGTGATTACATGCAGGCGGCGGTGCACGGCATCGTCAACGCGCTGGCAACGCAACCGCAGCAACGGATCAGCGAGATCAACTTGCTGGCGGCAACCGAACAACAGCAGCTGCTTCATTGGGGTGTAAACAACACTCAATATCCGAATATACAATCCGTGCATC
Organism: Dongiaceae bacterium; assembly: GCA_035539495.1. Taxonomy (GTDB): domain Bacteria; phylum Pseudomonadota; class Gammaproteobacteria; order Pseudomonadales; family Ketobacteraceae; genus Ch67. The sequence goes on along the minus strand of DATLII010000761.1, from coordinate 2,669 downwards.
AGCTGATTGAAGCGCAAGCCAAACAGCGGCCCAATGCCACGGCAGTCATTTTTGGCGAAGAGCAGCTCAGCTACGCCGAGCTCAACATCCGCGCCAACCAGCTGGCCCATCACCTGATTGCCCAAGGTGTGAAACCCGAAGTAAAAGTGGGGATCGCAATCGAGCGCTCGCTGGAAATGATTGTCGGCCTGCTCGCGATTCTGAAAGCCGGTGGCGCCTATGTTCCGCTGGACCCGGACTATCCGCAGGATCGCTTGGCGTACATGATCGAAGACAGCGGCATCAATTTGCTGTTGATGCAGAGCGCCGTGAAAGATCGCATTCCGGCCTCAACAGCAGTGAATGCCATCGCCCTCGATAAGCTGAACTTGTCGGCCGAGCCGCAACACAATCCAACCACCGCCGTTCACAGCGAAAGCCTGGCCTACGTGATTTACACCTCCGGCTCCACTGGCAAACCCAAAGGGGTTGAGATCGTCCATCAATCCATCACACGCCTGATCGGCGCAGCGGACTATGCAACGCTCGACGCCGACGTGCGCATGCTGCAGTACGCGCCGCTCGCGTTTGACGCCTCCACCTTTGAAATCTGGGGCAGCCTGTGCAACGGCGGTGTGCTGGTACAGGCCGCGGCGGACCGCCTGGCCTTCGACGAACTGGCAGACCTGATCGAACGCCGCCAGATCAACACCGCCTGGTTCACCGCCGCATTGTTCAACCAGATGCTCGAACGCCATCCGGCGGCATTGTCGTCATTGTCGCAGGTGCTGACCGGGGGCGAGGCCATGTCCCTGTTCCATGCCGGCAAGGCACTAAACAATTTCGAGTCTACTTCGTTAATAAACGGGTATGGACCCACCGAGTGCACCACCTTCGCCGCTTGCCATTCGGTGAGTAGCGCCGACGTGCAACGAAACCAGATTCCCATCGGCAAGCCGATTACCCAAACCCGGGCCTATGTACTCGACAGCGGGCTTGATCAAGTGCCGGCGGGCGCAACCGGCGAGTTGTACCTGGGTGGCATCGGTCTGGCGCGTGGGTATCTGAACCGGGCGGGCCTGAGCGCAGATCGGTTTGTGGCAGATCCTTTCAGCGCCGATGGCGACCGGTTGTATCGCACCGGCGATCTGGTGCGCTGGAACACAGACGGTCAGCTGGAATATCTGGGCCGGATCGATCATCAGGTCAAAATCCGCGGCTTCCGGATTGAGCTGGGCGAAGTGGAAGCGCAATTGCTGGCGCAACCGGACGTGCGGGAAGCGGTGGTGGTGGCCAAGGTAGTTGCAGCGGGTTCGCGCCTGGTGGGGTATGTGTCGGCGCAGGCGGATCACATTATTGAGCCGCTGACGGTGCGTGCTCGGTTGGCGCAGGTGCTGCCGGACTACATGGTGCCGAGCCTGATTGTGGTGCTGGATTCGTTACCGCTGAATGCGAATGGCAAGGTGGATCGTAGAGCGCTGCCGGAACCGGATCATGAAAGCGAACGGGAATACACCGCGCCGCAAGGCGAGACAGAACAAACCCTGACTGCGATCTGGTCCGAAGTCTTGGGCATTGAACGGATCAGCCGCCACGATAATTTCTTCGAACTGGGCGGGCACTCTTTGGATGTGCTGCGTTTGCAATCGAAGCTGCTGGACCGGCTGTCAGTGAAGCTGCCCGCGCGTGACTTTTTTGAAAATCCGACGCCCGCTTCGCAAGCGGTCATCCTGGAACATCAATTAGCAAGAAATGATAGTGCCGCCGATATCGAACAAATGGCGGCGCTGCTGGATTTGTTGGAGAGTTGAATGAAGCTTGACAAGCATGAGGTAGCCAGACGCTTTGTTGGTCTTCCTCCTGAAGGGCAAAAAACATTTCTGAAAGCCCTGCGGGAAAAAGGTATCGACTTTGGTCAACTGCCCATCTGTCAGGCGAGAAATAACGACGACACCGCAGTGCTCTCCTACGCGCAGGCACGGCAGTGGTTTTTGTGGCAACTGGAGCCACAGGGTACCGAGTATCACATCAATGGCGCTTTGAAACTCAAGGGCGCATTGAATGTGGAAGCGTTGAAAGCGTGCTTCGATGCTTTGGTTGCGCGGCATGAATCGTTGCGCACGGTGTTCCGCGCCGGTGATGACGGCCTGGCGGTGCAGGTGGTTCAGCCAGAGTGCAAAGCCTGGGTTGAAGAAATCGATCTGAGTGATGTGGAAACAGAGCGTGATGAAATGGTGCAAGTTGCAGCAAGCCGGTTGCTGCAAACGCCGTTCGACTTGACCACAGGCCCATTGCTGCGGGTGGGACTGATTCGCGCGGCCGTGGATGAACACCTGCTGGTGGTGGTCATGCACCACATCGTGTCCGACGGTTGGTCGATGCAGATCATCGTCAACGAGTTTGTGGCGCAGTACGCGGCACGTGTGCAGAACAAATTGCCGCAGCTGTCGACACTACCGATTCAATACGCGGATTACGCGATCTGGCAGCGCAGCTGGTTGGAAGCCGGCGAGCAGGAACGGCAGCTGGCATACTGGAAAAATCAGCTGGGCGATGAACATCCGGTGCTGCAGTTACAGACGGATCGCCCCCGCCGCTTGGATGGACGCTATCGCGCGGCCATTCACTCGCTGACATTGCCGGACGCTTTACAAAAAAACCTGCAGAAACGCGCGCACGCGGAAGGTGCC
>DATLII010000760.1:0-3646 GCA_035539495.1 Dongiaceae bacterium | reverse complement strand
CTGTTTTGAGCCAGCACGCCGTCCATTACCTGCTTCTTCACGCGGTTTTTCACCGCATTTTTCAGCTCGCGCTCCATGTTCTGACGGATCTCGACACGGAAGTTTTCCATGCTGGAATCCTTGGGCGAAAACTGCTTAATGAACTCTTCATTCACTTCCGGCAGCTGCTTTTCCTGGACCGCTTTTACGGTCACGGCGAACTGAACAGCCTGGCCTTTCAGTTCTTCGGAGTGGTAATCAGCGGGGAAAGTCAGCGCCAGAACACGCTCTTCGCCCTTGGTGGCGCCTACAAGACCGTCTTCGAAACCGGGAATCATGGAGCCGGAGCCCAGCACCAGCTTGGAGTTTTCAGCGCTGCCGCCCTGGAACGGTACGCCGTCCTTGGTGCCAGCGAAATCGATGATCAGCTGGTCACCGTTCTGGGCAGCGCGGTCTACATCAGCGTAAGTAGCGCGCTGTTCGCGCAGACGCTGGATCATGGTGTCGATGTCGGCATCAGAAATGTCGGCGATCGGACGGGTAACGGTGATGTTGGAAAGGCCTTGTACACTCACCTGTGGATACACTTCAAAGGTGGCAACGAATTCGAAGTCTTCGCCCGGCTGGTCCTTGGTACGTTCGATGCTGGGGTAGCCGGCGGGGTTCAGGGCCTGCTGGTTCATGGCCTCATAGAAGGAATTGCTGACGATTTCGCCGATCACTTCTTCGCGGATCGCTTTGCCGAAGCGACGACGCACTTCCCGCAGAGGTACCTTGCCAGGACGGAAGCCGTCGATACGCGCGCGCTTGGCGGTCTCGGCGAGTTTGTTTTCAACTGCGTCGTCGATCTTGGCGGCAGGAACGCCGACGGTCATGCGACGGCCAAGTCCGGAGGTGGTTTCCACGGAAACTTGCATATCAACCTCGAAATACAGTGTGTATTGTTGCGTGTCTAGTGACTGTGTGTTTAGCGATCAATGGCAGAATCTTCAAAACAGAAACCGGTAATATCCTACGGGACATTACCGGTTTTATGGTCTGGCCTGGCTGTTTCGGCTACCAAAAATGGGGTGGACGATGGGGCTCGAACCCACGACAACCGGAATCACAATCCGGGGCTCTACCAACTGAGCTACGCCCACCACTGTTCTTGCATTGACACCAGATGCTTTCCTGCCCGGGGATATTGGCGCGCCCGGCAGGACTCGAACCTGCGACCCTCAGCTTAGAAGGCTGATGCTCTATCCAGTTGAGCTACGGGCGCTTGACTCGAGCGATGCCGCCAAGCATCTGATTTCACAAAACTCTTTTATTCCCGAAACCGGTCTGAACTCGATGCGATTTGGTCGGGGTAGAGGGATTTGAACCCCCGACATCCTGCTCCCAAAGCAGGCGCGCTACCAGACTGCGCTATACCCCGAATCGATACCGTACCAGTAGCGAGGGCAGCATAATATACAGTGATAGATACTCCGTCAAACAATTTCATAAATTTCAATGAGATCAGCACATTGCGCCGATTTCTTTGCCAGCCCGCGCCATTAGTGCGAAAATGGCCGCCTTTTTTCAGGGGTGCGGGCCCTGTGCCCTGCCCGCCCATTCCGACCGGACGACGCCTTTCTTCCTTAATATGACAGCCAAGATCATCGACGGAACCCGCATCGCCAATCAACTCAAGGAACAGGTGAAGCTGCGCGTACAGCAGCGCAAAGCTGAAGGGCTGCGTGCGCCGGGGCTGGCAGTCATTCTGGTGGGGGCCGATCCAGCGTCCAAGGTCTATGTAAATAAGAAGCGGCAATCCTGCGAGGAAGTAGGGTTTCTGTCGCGCGCTTATGACCTGCCAGATACTACAGCGCAGGCGGAGTTGCTGGCATTGATCCAGCAGCTGAATGCCGACCCGGAAATTGACGGCATTCTGGTACAGCTGCCCCTGCCCGCCCATATCGACGACAAAGCTGTGATCAACGCCATCCTGCCAGATAAGGATGTAGACGGTTTTCATCCCTACAATATGGGTCGGCTGGCCCAACGTATTCCCCTGCTGCGGCCCTGCACACCCAGAGGCATCATGACGCTGATTGAGTCCACCGGCGTTGAACTGCTGGGGCTGGAGGCTGTGGTGGTCGGTGCATCCAATATTGTTGGTCGCCCCATGAGCCTGGAATTGTTGCTGGCGGGCTGCACTGTGACGACCTGCCACCGTTTCACCCGCAATCTGCGCGAACACGTGGCGCGGGCTGATCTGGTTGTTGTGGCGGTGGGCAAATCGGAATTCCTGCCAGGTGACTGGGTCAAACCCGGAGCCATGGTGATCGATGTCGGTATCAACCGCTGCAGCGATGGCAAGTTGCGCGGTGACGTGTCCTATACTGCTGCGGCAGAGCGGGCTGGCTGGATTACTCCCGTACCGGGCGGTGTCGGCCCCATGACCGTGGCTACTTTGCTGGAAAACACGCTGAACGCAGCGGAAGAACTTCACTCACGCTAAAACGAAGGAACATTATGATGGAAGCCATTCTTGTCATCCTCCACACCAACATGGGCGATATCAAACTCGAACTGAATAAAGAGAAAGCGCCCGTTACCGTCGAAAACTTCGTGCAATACGTTAACGACGGTCATTACAACGGCACCATCTTCCACCGCGTGATTGGCAACTTCATGATCCAGGGTGGCGGCTTCGACAAAGACATGAGCCAGAAGCCCACTCGCGCCAACATCAAGAACGAAGCCAACAACGGCCTGAAGAACGACGTGGGCACCATCGCGATGGCGCGCACCAACGAGCCGCATTCCGCCAGCGCGCAGTTCTTCATTAACGTCACCAACAACAGCTTCCTGAACTTCTCCAGCGAGAGCCGTCAGGGTTGGGGCTATGCCGTATTCGGTAAAGTGGTTGAAGGCATGGATGTAGTGAACAACATCAAAGGTGTGAAAACCACCACTCAAGGCTTCCACGAGAACGTACCGGTTACTCCGGTGATCATCGAGAAAGCCGAAGTGGTCAGCGCCGCCAAGCAGCAGTAAAGATAGCCATGGCCATTCTGTTCGCTTCCGATCTGCATTTGGAAGATCAACGCCCGGACATCCTCCGGGCGTTTTTCCGTTTGCTGGACGAACAGAAACCAGGCTTGGAAAGACTGTATTTGCTGGGTGATATTTTTGAAGTCTGGCTGGGGGATGACACGCCTTCTGCCAGCGCCGATGCACTTGCGGAAAAATTATCTGCCTTGGCACGCGATGGCGTTGATATTTTTTTGCTGCACGGCAATCGGGATTTTCTGATTGGACCTGCCTATGCTGCTCGATGTGGCGCGACACTGCTGCATGAGCCGGTACTGCTGAACGTAGCCGGGCGCAAAACTGCGCTGCTGCATGGCGATACGCTCTGCACGCAGGATACCGATTATATGGCGTTTCGCCGCATGGTCCGCGATCCGCAATGGGTTGCGCAGTTTTTGGAAAAGCCTCTGGAAGAACGGATTGCCATCGGGCGTTCGTTGCGGGAGAAAAGCAAGGAAAGCGCGCAACAAAAGCAGGATTACATTATGGACGTGACACAGGATGAAGTGGTGGCAACTCTACGTAATCTGAATGTGGAACTGCTGATTCATGGCCATACACATCGCCCTGCCGTGCATGACCTGGTTGTGGATGGCAAACCAGC
>DATLII010000759.1:0-7627 GCA_035539495.1 Dongiaceae bacterium | reverse complement strand
GGCCCGCGCTGGATTCGGGTAGGTTGCTAGAGGCGTGCGGTGACGTACGTCCCAGAGGAATGACTGTCCACGACAGAACCCGGCTTACCGGCTGACTTTATTTTTTTCCTTCCTGATCCACGGTTTAATAACCGTCCTCCGCTGATCAATCGATTCATATTGCAAAATAATCTTCCAAGCTAGAACCCGCTTTAACACCCGTTTCCATCCCCCTGATTTTGTTTCATTTTTTTGCACCGATTTTTGCCTTTTTGTTGTCGCTTTCGCGCGTAAGTTGTTGTTTTTACGCGGCAAATTCCCGTTTTTTCACCCCGTTTTTCCTTGACGCCTGATTTTGCAGTCCCTATAGTGTCACGAAGTGGGAAGTTGTGGGTTTTGGTGGGAAAAAAGGGTTCGCAATAGCCTTCGGGTGGGAAAAAGGGAAGCGAAGTGTTTCGAGGTCCAAACATACTCAATCTGGACACGAAAGGTCGGTTGGTGCTGCCAACCCGCTATCGGGACGCTTTGCTCGAAAAATGCCAAGGCCAGCTGATCGCCACCATCGACACAGAAGAACACTGTCTACAGCTGTACCCCATGCCTGAGTGGCTCGAGATCGAACGCAAGCTCAACGCCCTTCCTTCCTTTAATAAGGCCGCCCGCCGGGTGCAGCGCCTGCTGGTGGGTCATGCCACCGAGCTGGAAATGGACTCCGCTGGCCGCATCGGCATTCCGCCAGTGCTGCGGGCTTATGCCGAGCTGGACAAAAAAGTCATGTTGCTGGGTCAGGGCCACCGGTTCGAAATCTGGTCGGAAGAACTGTGGAATCAGAAGCGCGATGCCTGGCTGGCGGAAGACAACGAGGGCGACGACGGCATGCCGGATCAGATGCTGTCGCTGGTGCTTTAATGACCGGGCCGGCATTTTCTCATGAAACCGTTTTGTTGCAAGAGGCGGTGGACGCATTGGTGACCGATAAGCAGGGCATCTATATCGATGGAACGTTCGGCCGTGGAGGTCATGCCCGGTTGACGCTGTCCCGCCTGGAGGCGGGCGCCCGTCTGCTGGCTTTCGACAAGGACCCTCAGGCCATCATGATGGCCGACGCGCTGTCCGCCGTGGATGCTCGCCTGCAACCGGTTCACGATTCGTTCGCCGCGCTGGATCGCGAAGTTGACGCACGGGGCTGGCGCGGCCAAATAAGCGGTATTTTGCTGGACCTGGGCGTATCATCACCCCAGTTGGACGATCCGGAACGGGGTTTCTCCTTCATGAACGACGGTCCCCTGGATATGCGGATGAACAACCAGACCGGCGTTTCTGCAGCTGACTGGCTCAATTCCACTGCTGCCGATGAAATTACCGAAGTGCTGCGCGAGTACGGCGAGGAGCGCTTTGCCAAACGCATCGCCAATTACATCGTCGAGCGTCGTGTCCGCGAACCGCTGACCCGCACTGCACAACTGGCCTCCTGGATCGAAGATGCCAGCCCTTTCCGTGAAAAACATAAACATCCTGCCACCCGTTCCTTTCAGGCGATTCGCATTTTTATCAATCGTGAACTGGATGATCTGGAAACCGTACTGCAACAAGCGGTGGATGTGTTGGCTGTTGGCGGCCGCCTGGTGGTGATCAGCTTCCATTCCTTGGAAGACCGCATCGTCAAACAATTCATCCAGCGTAAAGAGAAAGGTGAACCGCTGCCGCGTCATCTGCCGGTGCGGCACGACGATGTGAAGCGTGAGTTGCGTTCGATTGCCAAACAGGTGCGGGCTTCCGATGAGGAAGTTGACCGTAATCCGCGTTCCCGTAGCGCGATCATGCGTGTGGCGGAGAAGCTGTGACGATGGAAAACCGGTCGAGTCAGCGCAAACAATGGATTCTGCTGCAGCTTGCTACGGTGGTTGTGGTGGCATCGGCAATGGCGGTGGTTTTTTCCAGTTTCGAAGCGCGGCGCCTGGTGGCACAGCACCAGCAACTGCTGGGCGCGAAAAATGATATGCAGGTGGAATGGGGTCAGTTGCTGCTGGAGCAGAGCACCTGGGGTTCTTATAACCGCGTCGAGCAGTTGGCAGGTGGCAAGCTGAACATGCGTGTGCCGTCGCCCAGTGAAATCGTGATGGTGGAACCATGAGTGTGCAACAGCCATGAGCACGAATAAAAAGGAATCCGCAAAATACGCTTGGCGTTATCTGCTGGTGCAGGGTGTGCTGGGTGTGCTGGCGTTAACTGTGGTCGGACGCCTGATTTATTTGCAGGTGGAGAGCCAGAGCTTTTTGAAAGACCAGGGCGATCGGCGTGTGCTGCGGGTAGAAAGCATTCCTGCTTATCGCGGCATTGTGCAGGATCGCAATGGCGAACCATTGGCGGTGAGCACGCCGGTGGTGACGTTATGGGCGAATCCGCGGGAATTGATTACTCAACAGCATGCATGGAAGGAGCTGGCCAAGCGTCTGGGCGTGAATGAAACCCGTCTGCGCGATCGCATTCTGCGTAATCAGGAAAAGCAGTTTCTGTATCTGCAGCGTCACATGAATCCGGCGAAGGCGGATGAAATCCTGCAACTGGACATTGCCGGCGTGTACGGTCTGGAAGAGCGCCGTCGTTATTATCCTGCCAGCGAAGTGACGGCGCATTTAGTCGGTTTCACCAATATTGATGACAGCGGCCAGGAAGGTGTCGAGCTGGGTTACCAGGAAATCCTGCAGGGCATGGATGGCAAGAAGCGGGTGGTGAAAGACCTGAAGCATCGCACCATCAAGGATGTGGGATTGATCCGCAATCCGTCGCCGGGTCAGGACGTGACGTTGAGCATCGATCTGCGTGCGCAATATCTGGCGTATCGCGAATTGCTGTCGGCAGTGAATGAATACCAGGCCAGTTCCGGCATGGCAGTGGCGCTGGATATTCAAACTGGCGAAGTGCTGGCGATGGTGAATCAACCCTCCTACAACCCCAACAATCGTTCGACACGCGATCTGGCGGGTCTTCGTAATCGTGCACTGACGGACGTGTTCGAGCCGGGTTCTACGGTTAAACCTTTCACCGTGGCGGCAGGTTTGGAAAGCGGATTGTGGCAGCCGGAAAGCAAGATCGACACCACGCCGGGCTATTTGCGGGTGGGCACCAAGTCGATCCGCGATCTGCATAACTACGGCGTGATTGATCTGACGACATTGATCGCCAAATCCAGCAACGTGGGCGCTGCCCGCATTGCGTTGTCGCTGGAAGAAGATGCGGTGGGCAATATGTTCCGCCGCCTGGGCTTGGGTCAGGCGACGGGCACTGGTTTCCCTGGCGAAAGCGTGGGCATGTTGCCGGTGCGGCAACGCTGGCGTCCGATTGAAATTGCAACATTGTCGTACGGCTATGGTTTGACAGTGACGGCAGTGCAGTTGGCGCAGGCTTATGCAGTGTTGGGTTCTGGTGGCATCAAACGGCCGGTGTCGTTGCTGAAAGTGGAAGGCGAAGTGCCGGGCGAGCGGGTGCTCGACGAAAAATACGCGCATCAGGTCATGCAAATGATGGAGCAGGTGACCAGCGATCAGGGTACCGCCAAGAAGGCTAATGTGCCGGGTTATCGCGTGGCAGGCAAAACCGGCACCGTGCACAAGGTGTCTGCCAACGGTTATGAAGCGCATCAATACTTGGGACTGTTCGCAGGCGTAGCGCCGGCGGAAGATCCAAAAATCGCCATGGTGGTTGTGATCGATGATCCCAAGGGTGAAGCCTACTACGGTGGTCTGGTGGCAGCACCGGTTTTCGCTCGCATCATGTCCGGCCTGTTGCGGGTGAAGAATATTCCGCCGAGCAAGACAGTGGAGAATTTTGTCGACGCGGCGAAGAAGGAATCGTCCGACACATGACAATCGAATCCGGAATCGTGCGCAGGTTGGAAGAATTCGTGCCGATTCTTAAGCAGCAAAGAGGCTTGCACAATAGCGAATGGAGCGACACGCGGGTGAATGGACTTGCGGTGGATAGTCGAAAAATCCGGTTGGGCGATTGCTTTATCGCTTATCCCGGCCATTTTTCCGATGGTCGCGCATTCATTGCTGCTGCGGTGCAAAAGGGTGCCGCCGCGGTGTTGGCGGAGGCGGATGGTTTGCAGGTGCCGCCGGGTGTAAATGTGCCTGTGGTACCGATGTCAGGTTTGCAAAGCCAGTTGGGCGCAATCGCGTCGGCATTTTATGGCAATCCGTCGCAGCAGTTGCAGTTGGTCGCGGTGACCGGCACCAACGGCAAAACCACGGTGACCCAGTTGATTGCCCATGCGCTGCATCAGTTGAACATCGTCAGTGGTGTGATGGGAACGCTGGGCAACGGCCTGGCTGGCCAGCTGGCTCCCACCAATAACACGACTCCCGACATTATCGACATCAATCGCCTGCTGCATGAAATGCGGCAGCACAGCGCCCGTGTGGTGGCGATGGAAGCTTCGTCCCACGGCTTGGTGCAGGGGCGGCTGGATGGTCTTACGCTGCACACGGGCATTATCACCAATCTGAGTCGCGATCATCTGGACTATCACGGTTCCATGGATGCTTACCGCGACGCCAAGGCATTGCTGGCGAGCAACGCCACTCTGCGCACGTTGATTGTGAATGCGGACGATGCGCAGGTGATGGGCATGGCCGCGAATGCACGCGATGGCGTGCAGGTGATGACATTCTCATTGAATCAAAATAGTGGTGCCACTCTGGTGGCGCGTGATCTGGATTTTCACGCCAATGGTCTGCGTCTGCAGGTCAGCATCGATGGCCAAACGGCAGTGCTGGAAAGCCCGTTGGTCGGTGAATTCAATGCTTCCAATCTGCTGGCGGCGTTGGCGGGGCTGCTTGCATTGGATGTGTCACTGGCGGATGCCTGTCGGGCACTGGGTCAGGTGCAGCCGGTAGCCGGCCGGGTGGAAATGGTGAATCCGCAGAAATCAGTGAACGAACCAGCCGTGGTGGTGGATTTCGCCCATACGCCGGACGCGCTGGAGAAAGTGATTCTGTCCTTGCGCCGTCATTGCGCCGGCAAATTGTGGTGCGTGTTCGGTTGCGGTGGCGACCGTGATGCCGGCAAGCGTCCCCTGATGGGTGCCGTGGTGGCGCGTGATGCAGATGAAACCATCATCACGGCCGACAATCCCCGCACTGAGAAGCTCAAGAACATAATTGGCCATATTGTGAAAGGAATTCCGCCCGAATCTGCCTTCAAAATTATTGAAGATCGTACCCAGGCGGTGGAGTTCGCAGTGCTGAATGCCGCTGGCGAGGATCTGATTCTGTTGGCAGGCAAAGGGCATGAGGACTATCAGGACGTGCAAGGTACTAAACATTCTTACAGTGATCTGGATGTAGCGCGGCAAGCGTTGCAAAAACGCAAGCAGGTGAGCGCATGAAGCTCAGTCAGCTGGCCATCAGCATCAACGCAAAACTGATCGGTAGCGATGCGGAATTCTTCAGTGTTTCCACTGACACGCGTACGCTGCAGCCCGGCGATCTGTTCGTGGCGCTGCAGGGGCCAAATTTTGACGGTCACAGTTACTTGCAGCAGGCCTTTGCCAAAGGTGCGGTCGCTGCGCTGGTAAGCCAGCCTGCCGATCTGCCGCAACCGCAGATTCAGGTGGCGGATACCTTGCGTGCATTGGGCGATGTCGCGAAAGCCTGGACTTCCCAGTTCGACGTAAAAAAGATTGCCATCACCGGCAGCAGCGGCAAAACCACGTTGAAGGAAATGGTGGCGGCGATTCTGGCGGAAGTGGGAGAAACCCTTTTCACCAAGGGCAACCTGAACAATGACATCGGTGTGCCGCTGACGTTGTGCCGGATCAACCGTCAGCACCGTTTCGCGGTGATTGAGTGCGGTGCCAATCATGTGGGCGAGATTGCCTATACCGCAGGTTTGGTGCAGCCGGATGTGGCGGTAGTGAATAATGTTGCGCCCGCGCATCTGGAAGGTTTTGGTTCCATTGACCGAGTTGCGCTGGCCAAGGGTGAAATTTATGAAGGCCTGAAAGCGGATGGCTTGGCCGTCATCAATCTCGACGATAACTACGCCGCCCAATATCTGGCGCAAAATGCGGGACGACGCACGCTGACTTTTTCCCTCGCTAGTTCGGATGCCGATATCCGCGCGGGAGATTTGCAGTTCAATGCGGTGGGGCAGTATGCCTTCACTGTGAAGTTGCCGGAGGCGCAGTTCCAGGTGCAGTTGCCATTGCTGGGCATTCACAACGTGCGCAATGCACTGGCCGCTTGCGCGCTAACGTTGCCGCTGGGCGTGCCGGTATCGGCAATGGTGGCGGGCCTGCAGAAAGTACGTGCCGTGCCTGGCCGTTTGTTTCCGGTCACTGATCTGCCTGGTTTCAACATCATTGACGACAGCTACAACGCCAACCCCGGTTCTCTCAAGGCGGCTATCGATGTGCTGGCCGCTGCCGGTCGCAACACCTGTCTGGTGATGGGCGGAATGGGTGAGCTGGGCGATACCAGTGAGCAATTGCACGAACAGGTAGGCGCCTATGCGGCGCAGAAAGGTATTTTGCGGGTTTACAGCCTGGGCCCGAACGCCCGGTTTTACGAACGCGGTTATGTACAACAGCAACCGTCGCAGGGACGCTTCATTGTGTGCGACAGCCACCAGCAAATCGCAGCGCAACTGAAACAGCACGAACAAAATAAAACGATTCTGGTCAAGGGTTCCCGCAGCACGGCTATGGAGAAGGTGATCCAGGCATTGCGCGGTGATGGCCAATTGCGCGAGGAAACACACTGATGCTGCTTTGGGTGGCGGAATATCTAAAACAATATTTTTCGTTCTTCAACGTCTTTCAATATTTGACGTTGCGCGGAATTCTGGGCGTGCTGACTGCGCTGTCGATCGCGTTCATTATCGGCCCCACCATGATCCGCAAATTGAGTTTTCATCAGATCGGCCAGTCGGTGCGGAATGATGGTCCCAAGTCTCACCTGAGCAAAGCGGGCACACCCACCATGGGCGGCGCCCTGATTCTGGTGGCTATTTTCGTCAGTACGCTGCTGTGGGCGGATTTGAGTAACCGCTATGTCTGGGTGGTGCTGGCGATTACCTTTATTTTCGGCGCTGTCGGCTGGGTCGATGATTATCGCAAAGTTGTGCAGCGCAATTCGAAAGGTTTGCCGGCGAAGTGGAAATACTTCTGGCAATCGGTGGGTGGCCTCGGGGTCGCGTTCTTCCTTTATTTCACTGCGCAGAGCCCAGCGGAAACGCAATTGCTGGTGCCGTTCTTCAAAAACGTGCAGGTGGATATTGGCTGGTTCTACATCGTGCTTACCTATTTCGTGATCGTGGGTACATCGAATGCGGTGAATCTCACGGATGGTCTGGATGGCTTGGCTATCCTGCCGACGGTGCTGGTGGGCGGTGCGTTGGGTGTGTTTGCTTACGTCACTGGTAACGTTCAGTTCGCCACCTATCTGCAATTTCCTTATCTCGCCGGTGCGGGCGAGATGATTGTAATTTGTGGCGCGTTGGTGGGTGCCGGTTTGGGATTCCTCTGGTTCAACACCTATCCGGCGCAAGTGTTCATGGGCGATGTAGGCGCGCTGGCACTGGGCGGCATTTTGGGCACATTGGCGGTGATCACTCGCCAGGAAATCGTTCTGTTCATCATGGGCGG
>DATLII010000758.1:0-4425 GCA_035539495.1 Dongiaceae bacterium | reverse complement strand
GTGCTGACGTTTATCCGCGCTACAAACAATGGTGCGACGAGTATTTCTTCCTGAAGCATCGCAACGAAACCCGCGGCGTTGGCGGTTTGTTTTTTGATGACCTGAATCAGTGGGGCTTTGAAAAATGCTTCGCGTTCCAGCGCAGCGTCGGGGATGCTTTCATCCGTGCCTATCGCCCCATCGTGCAGAAGCGTAAAAATTTGCCTTATACCGAACAGCAGCGTGACTTCCAACTGTACCGCCGGGGCCGCTATGTGGAATTCAATCTGGTATACGACCGCGGCACGTTGTTCGGTTTGCAAACCGGCGGCCGCACCGAATCGATTTTGATGTCACTGCCAGCACTGGTGAGCTGGAAATACAACTGGCAACCGCAGCCGGGCAGTGAAGAAGCACGTCTTTACACGGATTTTCTGGGCGCCCGCGACTGGGTCGCCCGTGACAGGCTTGTTCCGGGACAGGAATAACAATATGAGCATTGATCGCTACGCGGTGATGGGCAATCCCATCAAGCACTCCAAATCGCCGCAGATCCACAAGTTTTTCGCGCTGCAGACGGATCAGGACATGACCTACACCGCGCTGCTGGTACCGGAAGACGGTTTTCGCGAAGCCGTGGACAACTTCCGTGCCGAGGGCGGCAAGGGTTTGAATGTCACCGTGCCATTCAAGCTGGAAGCGTTCGATCTGGTAAATAAGCGTAGCGAGCGCGCCGAGCGGGCGAAAGCGGTGAACACGATTGTGGTGCGCGCAGACGGTTCATTGTTCGGCGACAACACCGACGGCGTGGGCCTGGTGCGCGACATCACTCACAATCATGACGGCCGTTTCACTGGCAAGAAAGTATTGATTCTGGGTGCTGGCGGTGCAGTGCGCGGTGTGCTGGCGCCGATCCTGAATGAAAAGCCTGCGTTGGTGGTGATTGCCAACCGCACCTTTGAAAAAGCGCGTGAACTGGCGTTGGAATTTCAGGACATGGGGCGGATCGAAGCGGTGCCGCTGAATAAACTGGAAGGCCCCTTCAACTGGGTCATCAATGGTACGTCTGCCAGCCTGGGTGGCAGCGTGCCGGATCTGCCGGCGTCGGTGATTGGCCGCCACACCTGGGTGTACGACATGAGGTACGGCTAGGATCTGACGCCGTTCAACGCCTGGGCGCTGGAACGGGGCGCGGAAAAGGCGTTTGATGGTTTGGGCATGCTGGTTGAACAGGCGGCGGAATCCTTTCGTTTGTGGCGCGGCGTCATGCCGAGCACGTTATCGGTGATCAAGGAATTGCGCGCCGCGTTTTGACGGTTGCGCACGTCAATCGGCTATCAACTGGTAACCAAAACCGCGCACGGTTTGAATCCATTCGACGCCGGTGTCTCGCAAACCCAGTTTGTGCCGGATATTGCTGACGTGAACATCGATGGTGCGGTCGTGGCGTTGATACGGACGTGATAACGCCTGTTCCGATAGCAGTGATTTGCCCACCGGCTGACCCCGATGCAGCAACAAAATTTCCAGCAGATTGTATTCCGTGCTGGTGAGCGGTAACAAATCGCCATTCAAATAAGCGCTACGTTTCTGCGGCCACAATTGCAACGGACCTGCTTGCCAGTATTTTGGACGGGGCTGCGGGGCTTGTCCGGCGCGACGCAAAATCGCGCGCATGCGCGCTGCGATTTCCCGCGAGCTGCACGGACGACTGATGACATCGTCGGCGCCCAATTCCAGACATAAAATACGTTCCACTTCATCGTGATCTTCATTGCCGCTGTCTGTCAGCAACAGAATTGGCACATTGCTGTGACGACGAATGGCGCACAACGTATCCAAACTGCTCAGCTCGGGCAAACGACGATCCAGCACCACAAATTGATAGTGTCCCGTAAGCACGGTTTGCACACAGCTTTCGGCATTCGCCAAGATTTCAACCTGAAAACCAGCGCGCTGCAATGTGTCCTGCAATTGTGCGCCGTCAAAATCCGCCAGCAATACCAGTGGCGCGTATTCAGCTATCGCGCGTTCATGCATAACCGTTTTCAACTTCCATACTGTTTCCACATTCGTTGCGTGATGTTGCACAAAGCACTGCCATAATGGGTTCAAGCCAAAGCGGTGGAATGAATCTGCCGGGCTTTTCCCTAACGGATACACCTATTTTCTGGAGGCTATTTATGCGTACTTCAAAGCCCATGCGTACCTCAAAACGTATTCTTACTTCGCTGGTGCTGGCCGGTGGCTTGGTGCTGGGTGCTGTCACCGTCGGTATGGCCGACCAGGATCGCCATGGTGGCGATGGCAAACAATGTTCCGGCAAGTCCGGTCACCCTGTTATGTTCCGCCATCACGGGCCGGGCCCCGGCTTGACGGTTGGCCTGCCGGAAGGCGTGAATGGATTCGAGCATCAACCGCCGTTTCTACGCGGCCTCAAATTGACCGAGGAACAGCGCGACAAGATTTTCGAAATCACGTATGCCCAGATTCCTATTCAGCGTACTTTCCACAAGGAAATGCGCGCGTTGCACCAGCAGCTGCGGAAACTGCCTTTGTCGGCGGATTATGATGCCGGCAAAATGAAGAAGCTGGTGGACGCCCAAGCCAAGCTGCAAGCCGACCATCTGTTGAAAATCGCAGAGGCGGACAACCGCATCTACAAGCTGTTGACCGATGATCAGCGCAAGCAGTTGGCGGAGCGCAAGGTGCATAAAAAGCCCGCCTGATCCGCCACAGGCAGCAGACACATGTTGCCTTTATGCCCCACAACTATTCAGGAAATGTGGATTTATGCCGGAAAAACCCTGCCGTGGCGCCAATGACCCGGCGGGGCAACTCTTGTGATCGTCGCCGGGCTGGTTAAACTAAGACGTATGTTCCCTAGTCATGGTCGCTGGTCCTCATGAATCCATTGCTTGAATCCCACCGCCTACCCTCCTTCAGCCAGATCCGGCCGGAGCACGTTGTTCCGGCGGTTGAAACCATCCTCAGCAAAAACCGTCAGCAGATTGAAGCTATCGTTGCGCAGATGCAGCAGCACGACGTGTCGGTGGACAATTTTCTGTTGCCATTTGAAGAACTGAATGACCGACTCAGCAATGCCTGGTCACCGGTGGGACACCTGAACGGCGTGCTCAACAGTGAGGCCCTGCGTAATGCCTACAACGCCTGTCTGCCGAAGCTATCGGAATACGGCACCGAGCTGGGTCAGCATCAAGGTTTATACCAGGCTTACCAGGCACTGAAAAATTCCCCCCGTTTCCTTCACTTGAATCGGGCGCAGAAAAAAGTCGTCGACAATGCGCTGCGGGATTTTCATTTGTCCGGTATTGATTTGCCGCCGGAGCAGCAGAAGCGCTACGGTGAAATCAGCAAGCGGCTTTCAGAGCTCACCAGCAAATATTCCGAGAACGTGCTCGATTGCACCAACGCCTTCAGCAAGCAGGTCTCTGACATCGCATTGCTGGCAGGCTTGCCGGATACGCAACTGCAGGCAGCAAAAATCGCGGCGGAGAAAAAGAATCTGGAAGGCTGGCTGTTGACGCTGGATATTCCGGTGTACATCGCCGTGATGACCTACTGCGATAACCGGGATCTGCGGCGCGAGTTCTACGAGGCCTACAACACCAAGGCGTCGGATCAGGGTCCGTTCGCCGGCAAGTTCGACAATAATCCGTTGATGCAGGAAATTCTGGCGTTGCGTCACGAGTTGGCCAACCTGCTGGGTTTCAACAACTATGCTGAGCGGTCCATTGCCACCAAAATGACCGAGACGACCGATCAGGTGATGGAATTTCTGCAGGATCTGGCGCAGAAGGCGTTGCCAGCGGCGAAACAGGAATACCGTGAGCTGACGCAATTTGCCCGCGAGCAATGCGGTGCAGCGGAATTGCAGGCCTGGGATGTTTCCTACTACAGCGAAAAACTGAAACAGGAACGCTATGCGATTTCCCAGGAAGCGCTGCGGCCCTGGTTCCCGCTGGAGAAAGTGTTGGGCGGTTTGTTTGAATTTGCGCGCCGCCTGTTTGATGTGACATTCGAGCTGGACGATAGCGTCGACCGTTATCATCCGGACGTGCGCTTCTATCGCGTATTCGAAGCGGGAGAGGAAATTGCCGGCTTCTATTTCGACCTGTTTGCCCGCGCCAACAAGCGTGGCGGTGCCTGGATGGATGAGTGCCGAGTGCGTCGTCGTACATTGAACGGCACACTGCAGCTGCCGGTGGCGTATCTGACCTGCAACTTCAGCGGCCCGGTGGGTGACAAGCCTGCGCTGCTCACCCATAACGAAGTCACCACGCTGTTCCATGAATTTGGCCACGGTCTGCACCATATGCTGACCAAGGTGGAAGACGGTGCCGTGTCGGGCATCAACGGTGTGGCCTGGGATGCAGTGGAATTGCCCAGTCAATTTCTGGAAAACTGGTGCTGGGAAAAGGATGC
>DATLII010000757.1:0-6577 GCA_035539495.1 Dongiaceae bacterium | reverse complement strand
TGTCATCGCGGATCGCACTCGCCACCAGCTTCACTGGCAGCGTCGTGCGATCCTTGCGCACATAGGTCCATTCCCGTTCGTCCACCTTGCCATGCCGGGCGTGCTCCACGAACACATCGAAGCCGCCGACAGGGTGGCCATATTCGGCGCTCAGCTCCAGGCCTCGCGTCACCACTTCCTCCGCCAGGTGCAAGGGCGCCGGAGTGGAAATGCCCACCAGTTCGCTGGCGTGGTACCCCAGCATGCGCTCGGCGCCCACGCTGAACAGGGTGATGACACCATGGGTATCCGTCGCAATGATCGAGAATTCGCTGGCAGCGCTGATGACGCCCTGCAACTGGGCCCGCGCCGCCTGCAGCGCCCGTTCCGACTCTCGCTCCTGGGTGACATCCCAGTTCAAACCGACTAACCGTTGTACCTTGCCGTGGCTATCCCGCACCGGCAACGCCGCCGCTCGCATGTTGCGCACACTGCCGTCGCGTCGCAGGATGCGGAATTCCGTGTTGTACTCAGCCAACCCTGCCATGGCCGCCCGCATGTCGTTCTCCACTGCTTCGCGGTCATCCGGATGCACCCGGATCAGCCACAGCTCAACCCCACCTTTCAGCCGCGCACGATCAAGCTCATACAGGCGCTGGGTCTGGCTGTCCATGTGCAGTTCCAGTGTGTGCAGGTTCCAATCCCACACCCCCATGCCGACCGAACGGGTGGCCAGATGCAGGCGCTCGGTCAGATTGCTGACGGCGGTTTGCTGCTCGCGCAGATTTTCCACCGCCATTCCCATCAGGGTGGGGAACAGACAGGTAACCGCACCCGCCGACCACAGCGCCTTGGCGTCGGATTCCTCCGTGATGCCGCTCAGATCGATGAAGCCCGCCATTTGCAGCAACCCCAACACCAGCAGCATCAGATTCGCGTGCAGGCTGGCCCGCAAGGCGCCGTCACGAAACGCCACCGCCGTCAGCGCGACAATGATGTACACCAGCGGAAAGCGGAAGTAGTGCAGAAGCAGGTAGGAAATCAGGATCAGGATAGTGCTGGTGAGCAGGAAATCGGCCACTTGGCGCGGCTGACGCAATCGACTCAAGTGCTGCCGGTTAAGTAGCAAACAGGGCACCGCCAGCAACAGCACACCAATGGTGTCACTCAACCACCAGGTGGCCATCACCTCGGTCAGCGATGTGCCGAAATACCGATGCACCACCAACGCACCCACCGCTGCACTGGCCGTTACCGCCACCACCACGTACAGCAGCAGCAATTGCAGCGCATTCTGGATACCGAGGCTGGCGTTTTCCGGCAATACGAAGCGTCGCACCAGGGCCGCCGCCAGCACGATCTCCAGCAGGTTGGCCAGCGCCACGCCCACCGCGAAACCGGGCGCGTCGCCGTATAGCGTCCCTGCCAGCACATTGCCCGCCACATTGGCTCCCAACAACAGCGGCCAGCTGCGCACACCCGAGCGCAGCACCACCGCAAATCCCACCACATTCGGCAGCCACAGGTAGGCCACGCTGCTGGGCTCCCGTGTCAGCGCAATGCAGAACAGGGCGAGCAGAAAACTCAGAATGAACAGGTAAACGGCGCGCAGCATCAGTCGGCAACCATCGCGCGGTTGCGACCCTCCTGCTTGGCCCGGTACAGAGCGCGGTCGGCCCGCTCCACCAGATCCGACCAGGTCAGGTCAGCGCTGGGCACCAGGGTGGCCAGGCCCACACTCAGGGTCACAATGGACGCCGAGGTGGAACCCTTGTGGGGAATGGCCAGCTCCCGCACCCGCTGGCAGATCCACTCGCCAAAGCGATCGATGCCATCCGGCGGCGTATTGGGCATGACGATCGCGAATTCCTCACCTCCGTACCGCACCACAAACTCCGCCGGACGCCGGGTGCTGGCCAGCAACGTCTCGGCCACCCGCCGCAGGCAGAAATCCCCCGCCACATGGCCATAGTGATCATTGAACGCTTTAAAGTGATCTACATCGAGCAGTGCGAATCCCAGCGACACCTGCTGACGCTGGTGACGGCGCCACTCCAGCTCCAGGTGTTCATGGAAATAGGTGCGGTTGTAAACGCCGGTCAGGCCGTCGAGCATGGCCTGGCGATGCAGTGCATCCGCCTGGCGTTTGAGCGTGAGTTGGGTTTGTACGCGGGCCCGCACGATCGCCGGCGCCAGAGGCTTGGTGAGGAAATCGATGGCGCCGGCTTCCAGCGCTTCCACTTCATGCAGGCTGGATTGATGGGAAGTGACAATCATCACGGCGATATCGCGCGTGTCCGCATCCTGCTTCAGACGCCGACAGACTTCATACCCGGACAAATCCGGCATCTCCACGTCCAGCAGGATCAGATCAGGGCGGCGTTGCCGCGCCATTTGCAGGCCGGATTCACCGCTGGTGGCGAACAGCACTTCGCCTTTGTCCAGGATCAGTCCGCTCAACAGACGGATGCTGTCGGGACTGTCGTCAATGATCAGGATGAGGGAGCGATCGGGTTCAGGGCCGGCTGCCGGCGCGGTGTCAGAAACAGGCGCGACGGGATCGGCTCCCTGCACCTGACTGGCGACGGTATCCAATTTCGATGAAGCCATGCGAGCGCACCCGGGTTCCATACACTGGTGTCACAAGCATAGCAAAGCCGTCGCGGCAAAGAACCAGCGGGGGCCGTTGCGCCGATTTAATCACCGCGAGTTCGTCACCGTGCGTTCAGTCGCAAGGGCCATTCTGCACGCTGCCTTCGGCAATCACCGGCGCGCGTCCCTGCGCCAGCTGCTGTAAAAAACAGCCGTACTGGTGCTTGGGCGGATCGATGTCGTATGTCACGTTGTGTCCGTTGTGATCGGGCCGGCCGGAATTGAAATAGCGCACCACCACTGCCGTGCGCTGTCCCTGTCCAGGCACCGTCAGATTGTTCGTTACCGGATAATCGAGCTGGCGCGCGCCGAATTGCTGCATGTAGTCGAAAATGCGCGTCTTGCCGTCTTCACCCAATTCCGGGCCTGCCAGATCCACCCCCAATGCGGTGGCGTACACCTGCTGCACCCACTCGCTGCTGGAACCGTCGAGCTGGCCTGAAATCGCCAGCACATGGGGCGCTGGTTTGGTGGGTGCGCGCAAAATATCCGGTGCATACAACGTGGGATCGGCCGCCGCCTCCAGCCACTGCACCAGCATCAGGAACGGATGCCACTGATCGAAATGTTCCAGCGGCGGCAGTGCCAGCATGCCGGTTTCGATCGCATGGGCTTTAACGAAACTGTCGCTGAAAAAGCGGAACCAGCTGGCGGCAAAACCGCTGTAGATCACACCCAGATAGGGCTCCGGCTCCACCGCGGTTTGAATGGTGCCCACCCAATTGCCCAACGATTGCGACATCAGCACTTCCTTGTCGCGATCAAAGGCAAATGCCGTGCGATTGACGCCAAGATCAGCCTCCGGACACAAGGACGCATCCAGCTGCAACTGGCGGACGAAACGCCGGAACAGCACTTTTTCCCACACCATCTGCACGTAGTTGTTGCGCATCGCCACCGGATTCAGCAGATCGTATTCCCAGATGCCGTAGCCACCGTTGAGAATGCCCAGGTGATCCATCGACATGTGTGCCGCCATGCCGGCAGTGACCCAACCTTTCTGCGCGGCGATCTGCGACGGGCCGCCACCGGCCACCCGCTCGCCGTCGGACACATAAGCACCGCGCGTGAACACCTGATCCGCCGTGCCACCGGCGCCGTGATTGAACCACATGATGGGGAAACCGCTGTCCGGCATGGGGCTGTGCTTGGGAATCGTCACCACGAACTTGGTACTGCGGCTGTATTGCTGGATCGGCGTGCCGTCGGCATTCAACTGGATATCGCCGCCGTAATTGACGAGCGGGTAGGGAATCACACCGCGCTGAAAACCGGGCACCGCAAAGGTGCCGCGAATCACGCAGTATTCGGGAAAGTCTTCAGCTCGCGCCACGTCTTGCGGCGCGGGTACTGGCATTGTCGTCATGTGCTGCGCGCCTTTGCGCAGCCAGGCGGTGGGATCGCCGGTGGTCCACACTGTGGCACCCATAACGCTGCCGCTGTCGATATTTTCCGTCGCCAGAAATGCACTCAATGGCGCGAACACCGCCAGCGCGTTTTCGCTGACGGTTGTCGCCGTTGTTGCAGCCGTTGGATCCAGCAAGGTTTGCAATTGTGGATGCTGGCGGAACTGATCTTCCGCTGCGATAGGAACAGCATCCGTGACAATCAATGCGTACGTCGTATGGGGTCGCAGATTGATGCCCGGCGATGGTAGCGCCTGGAGCAGATGATTCGGCCGATAGGTGTCCGGTTGCCAGGTCATCGCCAACTGAAGCGGAAAACGGCGGCCATATTCCGGCGACGCTGTGTCGATATCAATCAGCTGAATCGGCGCATCCGCGCGAGCAAAATCGGTTTCTGAAGTCGACAGCAGATCCAGCTTCAGCGCTCCGCTGAATTGCAGAGACACCGGCATTACCGGCGAATAATCCAGTCGCTCACTTTCAATGCTGTTGGCGTACAGGCGGGTGAAATATTCCTTGCCGCGCGGAATATCCACCAGATTGATGCTGCCATCCTCGCGTCGGCGCAGATCAGTGGGAAAGCCGTTGTGAAAAAACTGCTTTGATCCTGCAGTGGGAGCGACATTCACATCCATCCGCATTTCCACTGTCTGCTTGCAAGCAGACAACAGAAGCATCAGAACACAAACGAGGAAGCGCCACGGGCGCGCGGTATTGGTGGTGAGCATCGTCATATCCTTACGACGAAAAACAAAGAAAGACGTTGAACAGGCAGGCACCCATTCCATCGTCTACTGCTGGCAAATTTCTATGACCCGTTTCACTACCGATCACCTGCGATGGGGCAACGCCAGCACTGCTGGGCCAACCCATCACTGGTGCACTACTTTATCTCGGGTACAGAAACGCCTTACAAACAGGGCCCGTTCTGCACGCTGCCTTCCACGATCACCGGCGCCCGGCCTTCCGCCAGATTTTCCATAAAGCAGCCGTACTGGTGCTTGGGCGCTGGAATATCGAAGGTGACGTGATGACCATTGTGATCAGGCCGCACGGTATTTTCATAACGCACGATGGCACCGGTACGTTCGCCCTGGCCCGGCACGCTGATATTGTTCACCACCGGATAGGGCAGTTGCTGGGTACCGGTTTTCTGCAAATAGGCCAGCAGATTGCTATCCGGTGTGGTGCCCAATTCCTCGCCCGCCAGATCCAGGCCCAACGCCGTCAGGAAGGTGCGCTGCACCACTTCCGAACTGCCGTTATCGTCGATACCAGAAATTGCCATGATGTGAGGCGCAGTTTTGGTGGGGTAGCGGAAAATTTCATCCACGTACAACGTCGGATCCACGTCGCTCATCACCCATTCCATCAACGTCAGGAACGGATGGAAGCGATCCAGATGCTCGCCCGGCAGCAGGCTCACCACACCCAACTCGAACGGCGTGCGGATGCCCGGCGAGTCGATGAACATCAACAACCAGGTGCCGGCGATACCGGTGAAGATCACACCTTCAAACGGATCGGGATCGTTCGCCACCTGCAGACTCGATGTCCAGTTACCCAGCGACTGTCCCATCGAAACCTGCATGTTCGGATCGATGTGGAATTTATTGTCCGCGCCCGCAACAGCATCCGGACACAAACTGGCATCAATGCTCAGGCTACCCAGGAAGCGGCGGAAATAAATCCGTTCCCACACCATCTGGAAATAGTTGTACTTGAAGGACATGGGATTGAACATGTCGTAGCCGAACAGGCCGTAACCGCCGCGCTCGATGCCCAAGTGATCCATCGACATATGGCCGGCAAAACCGGAGCTGGCCCAGCCGCGCTCCGCTGCGATTTGCGACGGGCCATTACCACGATCCAATACGGAATACGGCAGGATGATGTCGATCGCCGTACGCAAAAAAGCACCGCGGGTGAACACCTGCTCGGCATTACCACCAGCGCCGTGGTGGAAACTCAGAATGGGGAAACCGTTTCCCGGCATCGGCCGATTTTTGGGAATGGTCACGATCCACTCGGCGGAACGGGTGTATTGGCGAATGGGGGTGTCATCGGCGTTGAACAGAATTTTGCCGCCAGTGAGGGGGTAGGGAATGGTGCCTTTCTGATAGCCCGGCACATCCACAAAACCCTGAATCACACAGTAATCGTCGAATTCTTCCAGCAGTTTCACATCCTTCGCTGGCGCTACCGCTTGCTGCGCTACGAACTGCGCGCCTTTGCGCATGCGGGTTTTCATTTCGCCGGTGGTCCACACCGTGGCACCAATCACGCTGTCGGTATCGAAATCCTCCAGCGCCAGTCGCTCACGCAAGGGTGCATACACCGCCAGCGCGCGCTCCGACACGGCCGCTGCAGACGATTCCGGATCCAACAGCATTTGCAATTGCGGGTCCTGTGCCAATGCCAGGCCTTCGGCGACCGGCACCTGATCTGTCACGATCAGCGCATAGGTGGTATTGGCGCGCAGGTTCACACCCAGCATCGGCAATACCTGCAGCAGGTTGTCGGGGCGGTATTGATCCACC
>DATLII010000756.1:0-10869 GCA_035539495.1 Dongiaceae bacterium | reverse complement strand
CTGCTGCAGTTCCTGGCTGGCGTCTTTGCCTTTCTGTTGCAGCTTCTGGCCTTTGAAATTCAGCTCGATTTTCTTGTCGGCGATTTCCTTTTCCAGCTTGCGCAGCTCATCCGGGCCCATCACAGCCGCGTCTTTCTGACGCTTTTCATCCAGCTTCTGAATCTGGTTACGCAGTGCGATGGCATCCGCCTCTTCCTGACCCAGCGTCGCCTTCAGCTTCTCGGAACGCAGACGTGCTTCGTCTGACTTCATCACCGCCGCGTTGATATCCACGACTGCAATGCGAAGCTCCGCCAAAACACTCGCGGACGACATCAGCAGCCCCACCATTACCAGCAATTTGAACCCTTTCATTTGAATAAACCCCTTGCTTACCTTTTGCCTGTTATATCAGAACGGTTGACCCAGACTGAACTGGAATGAGCGGGTATCGTCGCCGTCCTTCTCGTTGAGCGTTTTAGCCAAACTGAACGACAGCGGACCGATACCCGTAATCCAGGACAGCGCTACGCCAGTGGAAAAACGAATTTCATCAGCCGAAACACCATAATCGTATACGCCATCGTCACCGGCGCGGTGGGTGTCGAACACGTTACCACCGTCGATGAAGTAAAGGGTACGGAACTGGCGATTGTCCTTGACGAACGGCATCGGGAAGATGAATTCCAGGCTGCCTTCCACCAATACGTTACCGCCGATGGCGCGTGCATCGCCGTAGTCATAGGGCGACTGGGTTTCGCGGGGGCCCAGAGAGCGATCTTCCCAACCCCGAATGCTGCCGAAACCGCCGGAATAGAAGTGTTCGTAGAACGGCACCTGATCATCCTGGCCGTAACCATCGGCATAGCCGATGTCAGACCGGGCACGCATTACCCAATCTTCGCTCAGTGGGAAATAGCGCTGGCCACGATAGGTCAGTTTGTAATATTCCAGATCGCTGCCCGGCACGGTGATTTCAGATGATACCGTGTGTTGAGAACCCCGTGTCGCAAACACACCACGGTTCAGTGTGCTGTACACCCAGCTCAGGTTGAACGGGAAGTTCATGAAGGCCTCATCCTGGGTAGCAAAACCTTGCGTCAGGTAAAGCCACTGGTCGAAGCCCACCAGATCCCACACTTCCAACGGCGAATAGGGGCTGGCGTACACTTTCACTTTTTCGGCGCCCAGACCGAAATTGATCCGCTCGATTTCGCTGATCGGATAGCCGAAATTGATGTTCGCGCCCAGTTTGTCTGCAGCCCAGTTGGAAATAACGTCGTCGTCTTCGATATTGGTTTCCTGGTAGTACACCGAGTAACCGCGGCTCACGCCGTCAATGGTGTAATACGGATCCATGTAAGAGAAATTGACGCTGTTGCGAATGTCGCTGCGGTTGGCGGCGATGGATACCTTGTTACCCGTACCCAGAAAGTTGGACTGCGACAGGTTGGCGCCGAACACGAAGCCAGTACCCTGCTGGTAACCGACGCTGGCGCCGATGGAACCAGATGGCTGTTCTTCCACCGTGTAATTCACATCGATCTGATCATCTTCACCTGGCACGCGAGGCGTTTCCACCGTCACACCTTTGAAGAAGCCCAGCCGCTCCAGCCGCACTTTGGAGTTTTCGATCAACTGGCCCGAGGCCCAGGCGCCTTCCATCTGACGCATTTCCCGCCGCAATACTTCGTCGCGGGTTTTTTCATGGCCGAAGAAATTGATGCGACGTACATAGACGCGAGTACCCGGGTCCACATAGAAAGTGACGTCTACGGTATTGTCATCTTTGGCGGTAGGCACGCCATTCACGTTGGCGAACGTATAGCCTTCGTTACCCAGACGCTTGGAGATCAGTTCGCTGGACGTGGTCACCAGTTGGCGTGAGAACGTCTGGCCCGGCTGCAGCAGGATCAGACGACGCAGCTCAGCTTCCGGCACTTTCAGATCGCCGCTGAGTTTGACTTCATTGACGGTGTGACGCTCGCCTTCGCTGACGTTGATGGCGATATAGACTTCAGATTTATCCGGTGTCACCGACACCTGGGTGGATTCGACGCGGAAATTCACATAACCACGATCCTGATAGTAGGACGTCAGTTTTTCCAAGTCGCCAGACAGTTTTTCGCGGGAATATTTATCGTCGCCTTTGAAGAAAGACAGCAGGTGGGTTTTCTTCAGTTCGAATTCGTCCACCAAGTCCTCGTCGGTGAACACCGTGTTGCCGACCACATCAACGCCGGAAATGGTGGCCACGTCACCTTCCTTGATGGTGATGTGAATCGACACGCGGTTACGGGGCAGCGGTGTCACTTCCGGATTGACTCGAGCACCGTAACGGCCCTGGGCAATATATTGCCGCTCCAGTTCCAGCTTCAGACGATCCAGCGTGGCGCGCTGAAATACGCTGCCTTCACTGAGGCCCGCTTTCGACAGGCCGTCCATCAGGTTTTCGGTTTCGATCGATTTGTTGCCTTCCAGCTCGATCTTGGTGATGGAGGGACGCTCACTGACCACTACCACCAGCACGTCCCCTTCCCGCTCCATGCGGATATCCTGGAAATTGCCGGTTTTGAACAGCAGGCGAGCGGAACGGGCCAGAGCGGAATCGTCCACTTCGTCACCCACCTGCAGGGGCAGTACGTTGAATACGGCGCCGGCGGAGATACGCTGCAAACCGTCGATGCGGATATCTTTGATGGTAAAAGTTTCCGCCATGGCCGTGGGTGCGGATAACAGCAGGGACCACAGCACTACCAATGCAGCAAATCGAATCATCAGGCGTTCAAATCCGCAGGGGGTTAAAAAGGCTCGGGCTCAAAGACCCATCAAATCGTTATAGAAAGCGAGGCCCATGAACATGACCAGCAGGCCTAGTCCAAGGCTGTTGCCGATGGCTTGGGCTTTCTCGGAAACCGGACTGCCCTTCACCATTTCGACGAGGTAGTACAACAGGTGCCCGCCATCCAGTACCGGAATGGGCAGCAAATTTAACACCCCAAGGCTGATACTTAAATAGGCCACGAAGGTTAAAAAGGGTTCTAGCCCATAGCTGGCGCTGTCACCGGCCACCTTGGCGATGGTGATGGGGCCACTGATGTTGTCCAGGGAGATCTTGCCCAGCACCATTTTGCCGATCGCCGACACCGTCAATGCGATGCGCGACCAGGTATAGTCCAGAGCTTTCGGCACTGCATCCAGAGGGCCATACTGCAATTCCCGCAACATGCCTTCAGGGTATTTCACCGAGGCAGTGTCGGGTTTGGCACCAATCCGGCCGATTCGTCCCAGTTTCTCGTCTATAACGGCATCGGGTGTGACCGTCAAAGTCAGCACCTGTTCCCCGCGCGCGATTTTTACTGCCATCGGCACCGTGGGATTTTGCCGGATCAGGCTCACCCATTCGTCCCAAGACAATAACTCCACATCGTTCACCGCCTGAATGCGATCGCCCACCTGCAAGCCCTGACGTTCGGCGGCCATGCCTTTTTCCAACTCACCCAAAATAGGCGGCACTGTGGGAAAGAACGGTTCCAGGCCCAGCAGTTTGAGCGGATTTTCTTTCTCCTGCCCGGCCATCCAATTGTCCAGTTCAATCACGCGCTCATCAGTGACGGTGCTGCCTTCAGGTTGCACGCTGAAACGCACCGCAGTGGTCTCACCCAACCGGGCCACCAGTTCCAGCACAATGTCGTCCCAACTTTCAGTGGCGTGACCATCCACCGCCACCACTTCTTCCATCTTCTGGAAGCCGGCTTTCTCCGCCAGGCTGCCGGGAATCACATTGCCCACCACGGGGGCCAGCGAAGTGATGCCGGACAGAAACAGCAGCCAGTACAGAATGACGGCAAATATCAAATTGACCAAGGGACCGGCCGCCACGATAGCAAAGCGCTGCAGCACCGGTTTATGAGCAAAGGATTGGGATTTGTGATGCTCGGCAACATCGGAACCCGGTTCACCGAGCATTTTGACGTAGCCTCCCAGGGGCAGGGCGGCGATGACGAATTCGGTGTTGTGGCGGTCTTTCCAGGTAACCAAGGGTTGGCCGAAACCGATGGAAAATCGCAGTACCTTCACGCCGCAACGGCGCGCCACCCAGAAGTGGCCGAACTCATGAACAAAGATGAGAACGCCAAGGGTGACAATGAAGGCCAGAACTGTTTGCATCAAGCTGTACAAGACAACCTCGCGTTTCTTGTTATGGTATCAACCGTTATGGTGTC
The DNA here is from genome assembly GCA_035539495.1 of Dongiaceae bacterium. Classification (GTDB taxonomy): domain Bacteria; phylum Pseudomonadota; class Gammaproteobacteria; order Pseudomonadales; family Ketobacteraceae; genus Ch67. The sequence continues at coordinate 6,664 of DATLII010000756.1, read as the reverse complement.
AATGTTTCCGGTACTGCGACAACTGTTCCCGGGCAAGGTCTCGGGCTTCCGCATCGGCCTTTAGAATAGTATCAAGGCTGATCGGTTCCACCAATGCTGCTTTTTCCATCACCCCATCCAATGTGCGGGCAATGGCCGTGAAGGGAATCTCCCCTGCCAAAAAGGCTTCCACCGCTACTTCATTACTGGCATTCAGCACCACCGAGGCGGTCTGACCGGCCTGCATGGCCTCCCGCGCCAAACGAATACAGGGAAAACGGCCTTCGTCCGGAGCCTGGAAATCAAGCCGCCCTACCTTTACCAGATCCAGCAAAGGCACACCAGAAAGCTGACGCCGAGGCCAAGCCAAACCGTGGGCGATAGGTGTGCGCATGTCCGGATTACCCATCTGGGCCAACACCGAGCCATCCACGTATTCCACCATGGAGTGAATCACGCTCTGCGGATGGATCACAATCTCCACCTGGTCGATGCGGGCGTTGAATAACCAGCAGGCCTCGATGAATTCCAGACCCTTGTTCATCATGGTGGCGGAATCCACCGAGATTTTGCGGCCCATGGACCAATTAGGATGAGCGCAAGCCTGATCGGGCGTGACGCTGTCCAGCTCGGGAATGGGTTTGTTGCGGAAGGGACCACCGGAGCCGGTCAATAGAATGCGTGCGACACCGGAACGCTCGAGGCCGTCAGCGAAACTAACGGGCATGCATTGGAAGATGGCGTTGTGCTCGCTGTCGATGGGGAGCAGCTCAGCGCCATTGGCTTGCACCGCGTCCATGAACAGGGCGCCGCTCATCACCAGGGCTTCTTTGTTGGCCAGCAGAACGCGCTTACCCGTGCGCACGGCTTCCAATGTGGGCAGCAAACCGGCAGCACCGACAATCGCCGCCATCACATAATCTGTTTGCGGATGTCCCGCCACGGCGACCATACCACTCTCGCCCGCCAACACTTCGGTGTCGGAGCCCAGTTCGCGCAAACGCTTGCGCAGCTGTTCGGCTGCCACTTCGTCCCGCATTGCCGCATAACGGGGCTGAATGGCGAGCACCTGTTGCAACAGAGCGTCCACACGGGTGTGGGCCGCCAGCGCGAACACTTCATATTGATCCGGATGACGGGCAATCACATCCAGCGTACTGACACCAATGGAGCCAGTGCTTCCCAGCACAGTCACGCGTTTCCGTTCAGTCATGGCATGGCCCTCAGTGCATCGCCCCCAGCAGCACCATGCCGCTGGCAAACAGAGGCACAGCAGCAGTAATGCTATCAATCCGATCCAATACACCGCCGTGGCCTGGCAGCAACTGGCTGCTGTCTTTGATGCCACGATGACGCTTGAACATACTTTCCGCCAGATCGCCGTACACCGATCCGATCACCGCCACCAGGCTGATCAGCAGGAAAGGTATCAAACCGACTTGCGCCGACGCCGCGGTGGAAAACGCAACGATCAATGCGATTATGGCCGTGGTAGCAAGACCGCCCAGCAAACCTTCCACCGACTTGCCGGGGCTCACCGCAGGCGCCAGCTTATTTTTGCCCAACTTGCGGCCAACGAAATAGGCGCCGGTATCGGCACCCCAGACCAGCAGCATGACATACAGCAGCCACCACTCGCCATCGGGCTGACGCTGAATCAATACCAGCGACCACCAGGCCGGCACCAATACCAGCAGACCGATGCAACTTTGAATGCCTCGCCCTTCCCAGCGCGCCACCTCATTCGGGTACGCTTTTACCAACCACACCGCCGCGGCCCACCACAGACAGCCCAGATACAACACGCCGTTGAAGCCCGTCAGCATCACCAGCACCAGCAACGACAGCACAATGCCGACATAAGGCGCACGCTTCACCGGCTCCTCGATGCCCATGATATTGGCCCATTCCCAGGCACCCAACGCGACGGGAATTGCCATCGCCAACGCAAACCAGGCGGTGGGTAAATAAAAAATTGCCCCGAGAATCAGGGGCAACAGAATCACTGCGGTAATGATGCGCTGCTTCAACATGGCTTATTCTTCTTGTTCGTTTTGGCCTGCAACAATTTGTTCGCCGGTACGCCCGAAACGACGCTGACGCCGGCTGAAATCCGCGAAAGCGGCGTCCAGTGCCGACTGATCGAAATCGGGCCAGAAAAGCTCGGTAAAGTAAAGCTCCGCGTAGGCCAGCTGCCATAACATGAAATTGCTGATGCGGTTTTCGCCGCCGGTACGGATACACAGATCCGGCAACGGCAGATCGCCCAGACTGATGTACTGCTGTACTGTCTCGGGCGTGATCTGTTCGGCGCGCAATGCGCCCTGCTCCACCTGCTGCGCCAGCTGGCGACAGGCATTGGCGATATCCCACTGACCACCATAATTGACGGCAACCGCGAACGTCATGCGCGTATTGGCGGCGGTAAGATTTTCCGATTCGCCCATCTTGCGGCGCAAGTCCGGTGCAAACGCCGACAGGTCACCAATAAACACCAGGCGGATACCATTCTGATGCAGCTCGGCCACTTCCTGGGTCAAAGCCTCCAGAAACAGGCTCATCAACGCATTCACTTCGTCTTCAGGACGGCGCCAGTTTTCACTGCTGAAAGCGAATACGGTAAGCACTTCAACGCCGGCACGAGCGCAATTTTCCACCGTGGCACGCACGGCACGAGCGCCTTGTTTGTGGCCTTCCACGCCACGCAGGCCGCGCTGTTTGGCCCAGCGGTTATTGCCATCCATGATGATGGCGACGTGACGGGGAATGGCGGATGCGGATATATCGAAATCGGGAGCGGAAGATTGGACTTTCAAGACGATCCTCCGTGACGGGAGCAGGATACCCGCGCCAGGAACCGGCGCGGGGGCAAGGGATCAAACTTCAAGCAGATCCGCTTCTTTCTTCTTCAGCAGCTCTTCGACTTCAGCAACAAACTTGTCGGTCAGTTTTTGAATGTCATCCTGGCCGCGACGTTCGTCGTCCTCGGTGATGTCCTTGTCTTTCAGCAGATCCTTCAACATGGTGTTGGCGTCACGACGGATATTGCGTATCGCCACACGGCCGTGCTCTGCTTCGGCTTTGCAGATCTTGATCATTTCCTTGCGGGTCTGCTCGGTGAGGGCCGGCATGGGCACCCGGATCAGGTCGCCGTTGGAACTGGGATTCAAACCCAGGTCGGCTTTCATGATGGCCTTTTCAATGGCAGAACCCAGCTGCTTTTCCCAGGGGGAAATGGCCAGGGTACGCGCGTCTTCCACAGTGATGTTAGCCACCTGTTTGAGAGGGGTGTCCACACCGTAGTAAGGCACCATCACGCCATCCAGAATACTGGGATGCGCACGGCCGGTTCTGACTTTTTTGAAGGCTGTTTCGAGCGCTTCCAGGGATTTCTTCATCCGCGCTTCGGCATCTTTTTTAATATCGGCGATCACGGCAGTTATCCTTTTTCAATGAGGGTTCCGTCTTTGCCACCCAGCGTCACCGACAGCAGGGTTCCAGCGGCGTTCATATCGAACACGCGTACCGGCATGTCGTGGTCACGGCACAGGCAGATGGCGGTAAGATCCATGACTCCCAGTTTTTTTTCAAGCACCTGATCATAGGTGAGACGATCATACTTCACAGCGTCAGGGTTCTTCACCGGGTCGGAGTCATACACGCCGTCCACTTTGGTGGCTTTGAAAACCACGTCGGCTTCGATCTCGATGGCGCGCAAGCAGGCGGCAGAATCGGTGGTAAAGAAGGGATTGCCGGTACCGGCGGCGAAGATCACCACGTCGCCATTGCCCAGGAATCGCATGGAACGGCGGCGGTCGTAATGCTCCACCACACCGCTCATCTGGATGGCAGACATCAGCACCGTGTTGATATTGGCGCGCTCCAGAGCATCCCGCAAAGCCAGACCGTTCATCACGGTGGCCAGCATGCCCATATGATCGCCAGTAACGCGATCCAGACCCGTTTTCTGCAGTGCGGCGCCACGGAACAAATTGCCGCCGCCCACAACCAGACCCACCTGCACACCGATACCACGCAGCTGGCCAATCTCCAGCGCCATGCGTTCCAGCACATTGGGATCAATGCCGAAATCCATGTCGCCCATCAGGGCCTCACCACTGAGCTTGAGCAGGATACGCTTGTATTTGGGGGTGCGGTCGGATGCCGGCATGCAAAACTCCAGAGGGATCGGGGGGAAGCAAAAGGCGTCCAATTGGACGCCTTTCAGTATAGTGCTTACTAGCTGCGGGCAGCCGCTGCCACTTCGGCAGCAAAATCCACTTCTTCCTTCTCGATGCCTTCACCCACTTCGATGCGGATGAAGCTCAGCACAGTGGCGCCAGCTTTCTGCACCAGCTTGCCAACAGTGGTGTCCGGATCCTTAACGAACGGCTGATCCACCAGGCTCACTTCCTTCAGGTACTTGCTGATACGGCCGTCCACCATCTTGGCGATGATCTCGGCAGGCTTGCCGCTGTCAGCCGCTTGAGCGGTGTAGATTTCGCGCTCTTTGGCCAGAGTGCCCTGATCAACCTGATCGGATGTCACCACCAGCGGGTTGGACGCAGCAATGTGCATGCTCACATCTTTACCCAGTTCGTCGTTGCCGCCTTTCAGCGCAGCCAATACGCCAATCTTGCCGCTGTGCACGTATGCACCAACCACGCCGTCTTTGCTTTCTACAACATAAGCGCGACGTACCTGGATGTTCTCGCCGATTTTCTGAACCAGCGCCTGACGGGTGGCTTCGATGGAATCGGCACCGCCGTCTTCGAAGGACAGTTCCAGCAGTTTGGCAACGTCAGTCTGCTTGGTTGCCAGAACGCGGTCGGCCACTTTGTTGGCAAAGACAGTGAAGTTGGCATCACGGGCTACGAAATCGGTTTCGCTGTTCACTTCCAGCAGGATTGCGGTTTTGCCATCGGCGCTCACTTTGGCGATTACGGCGCCTTCAGCGGCAACGCGGCCGGCTTTTTTGGCAGCCTTGGCTTGGCCCGATTTACGCAGGTTTTCGATGGCCAGCTCGATGTCACCGTCGGTTTCCACCAGGGCCTTCTTGCATTCCATCATGCCCAAACCAGTGCGCTCGCGCAGTTCTTTTACCTGTCCGGCAGTCACAGCCATGGTCGTATCCTCTATGTACTGAATGATGAAGGGAGCGGGTCATTGCCGCTTTTGAAAAAGGGGGCCAAGCCCCCTTTTTGTTGCGTTGTCTGGATAACGCGGTTTCGTGACAGTTTGGGGATGGGCCCAGTGCGGGCAGCATCCCCAGCAGATCAGCTGGCAGCTTTCTCTGCGGTTTCTTCAACTTCCACGAAGCCATCAACATCAGACTGGCCGGTGGCGCGAGCGTATTCGGAACCTTCCAGGCACGCATCGGCCATGGCGGTCACGTACAGCTGAACAGCTTTAATAGCGTCGTCGTTACCGGGGATTACGTAATCAACGCCATCGGGGTTGCTGTTGGTGTCAACGATGCCGATAACTGGAATACCCAGTTTGTTGGCTTCGGTCACAGCAATGCGCTCGTGGTCAACGTCGATTACGAAAATCGCGTCGGGCAGGCCGCCCATGTCTTTGATACCGCCCAGGCTGCGCTCCAGCTTTTCCATTTCGCGGGTACGCATCAGCGCTTCTTTCTTGGTCAACTTGTCGAAGGTGCCATCAGTGCTCTGGGCTTCCAGGTCTTTCAGACGACGGATCGACTGACGGATGGTTTTCCAATTGGTCAGCATGCCACCCAGCCAGCGGTGGTTAACGAAGGGCTGACCAGCGCGACGGGCTTGCTCTTCCACGATCTTGGCGGCGGCGCGCTTGGTGCCGACGAACAGGATCTTGTTTTTCTTGGAAGACAGCTTGTTGACGAAGGTCAACGCGTCATTGAAAGCGGGAACAGTGTGTTCGAGGTTGATGATGTGGATCTTGTTGCGGGAACCGAAGATGAATTGGTTCATCTTGGGGTTCCAGTAGCGGGTCTGGTGACCGAAGTGGACGCCAGCTTTGAGCATATCACGCATGGTGACTTGAGCCATTTTACTTCTCCTAAGAGTGGGTTAGGCCTCCATATGCCCCATGATCCAACCCCGAAGGGCACCCTGAACCATGTGACGACATATGTGTGGTATGTTGGTGAAATTGAGCGGCGCTTTATACCACATTCACCCTTTGGCAACAACCGCGCCAGACCAGAGAAAGCAGCCGGGACCGGGAAAATCCCTCCGGTTTCAGGGGTATATCCGGTGCGGCACCGCATGTACAATGGGCCCCTTTGCCCGCCCAGGCCCTCGTCCCAGGCGGGGCGCGGCCCGCGCCGCCACCTTCATGTTTACGTCACAGGAACGAATGCAGGCCGCATGACCATCATTATCAAGACGCCGGAACTGATTGAAAAAATGCGCATTTCAGGACGACTGGCAGCAGAAGTCCTTGAGATGATTGGCGATTATGTCAAACCCGGCGTCTCCACCGAAGAGCTGGACCGGATCTGCCATGACTATATAGTGAATGTGCAGCAGGCTACCCCGTCCCCCCTCAATTATCGCGGCTACCCCAAGTCGATCTGCACCTCGGTCAACCACGTGGTCTGCCACGGCATTCCCAATGACAAGAAAGTGCTGAAGAAAGGCGACATCGTGAATATCGATATCACGGTGTTCAAGAACGGTGTGCACGGCGATACCAGCAA
>DATLII010000755.1:0-8366 GCA_035539495.1 Dongiaceae bacterium | reverse complement strand
TCGTACGGCTCCGGCGTAAATCCCAATTCGCGGATAGCGGCCACCACAGAGTCGCGCGCAATAGCAGACCGGGTAACCGTCAACACCCGCTGCATCAAATTGAATTCCAGTGCAGTCACACCAGGCACACGCGACAGCTTGTCCCGCAGTAGTTTTTCCTCGGTTGGACAATCCATCTGCGCGATGCGGAAGCGCTCAGTGTCTGCCGCTAATGCATTCGCTTCCGGCATGATGACGGAAAGCGTGCGGCCATCAGGCGCATTCCCACTACAGCCATTCTTGTCGTTACAACAGGTCGACACAGTGATCACCCCTCTCACAGGATGCAAACCAGTAAACACCCGGAGTCTGCTCCAGGGTCAATACTTTTTGCATTGCATGGAACTCAATTTGCCGGTGCAGGGTTAAGTATGGGTCAAACTAAGGGTGGGTCAGGCGGGAAACGTGATGAGGCAACTACAGATCCGACAGCGCAAACAGTTCAGGCGCCAGTCGCAGACCCGGACGATAGTGGGCGATCAAGGCATCAGCAAACTGCCGCGCCCGCTCCGGCAGGCCATCCCGCAGACGGCGCAGCACTTCCTGTCGCACGTTGCATTTGAAGCCTTCCGGATCGAACGAGCCATCGCCGCTCAGATTGTCGGTGCTGACGCGGAAACGGTGTCCCACCGCCACATTGAAAATCCACTCCAGGGCCTGGGGTTTGATTTCCAATTGCTCGAACACCTGCTGCTGCTCGCGGCTGCGGCCGTCCGGCGCATACCAATAACCGAAATCCACCTGCAGCCGACGCTGCGGGCCGGCCACGCACCAGTGAGCCACCTCGTGCAGCGCGCTGGTGAAAAAACCGTGGGCAAAAACAATGCGGTGATAGGGAATGTCATCATCCGCCGGTAAATAGATGGGCTCGTGCTCACCCCGCACCAGTCGGGTATTGAGACTGGTGGCAAACTGCTGATCGAACAAGGCAATCAGGTCGTCCGCGTGGTATGTGGTGGTTGGATTCAGCACGGCGTTTCGGAGCGCAATCAAGGGGCGCCCATGATAAGCTGACCGACCTGTTTGCGGCCAGTTTTTGGTCGTATACATGATATGAATTAGCTCCAGCAAAAAGGTCGGGCTGTGCTTTTCAAGACACGCCACAAGTACATCCCTGTAGGCTCGGCTGCGGCCATCCATGGCCGCCGACGGTCTTGAAAAGCACAGCCCAACCTTCTCCGCCTCCTACAACGCGACACCCAAGCTAGAGGGAGCGGAGCCGGGTATCGGATTCCGGACCGTCTGCAGCCAGGGATGGCTGCAGACGAGCCTACAGGGGTGAGCAGGGAATGGGAAAAGCATGCTTTTCCCCTGCGAACGCCACGAGCCCGTGAGCGAGTGGCCGGCCCGCAGGGTACTCGCGGCGTGTCCGGATTCCGATACCCGGCTCCGCTCCCAGCACAGTTTCAATTCATCCAAAGGCTATCATTCCCGAAAATGAAACAATCCACCCACCACCACGCCCTGCTGACGGAATTCAAAACGCTGATCCGCCTGGCCCTACCCATCGTGGTGGCGCAATTCGCCCAAACCGCCAATGGCGTGGTCGACACCCTGATGGCCGGCCAACTGGGCCCCCGCGACCTGGCCGCCGTCGCCGTCGGCTCCTCCGTCTGGGTACCCGTCTTCCTGTTCCTGGTCGGCGTCATGCAAGGCGTCACCCCCTTCGTCGCCCGCCATCACGGCGCCGGCAACGAACCAGCCGTGGGCGGCGTCGTGCAACAAGGCATCTGGATGGCCATCCCCCTGGGCTTGCTCGGCTTCCTGCTGCTGCGGTCTGTGGAACCCGTACTGGCGCTGATGGACGTTCAGCCGGAACTGCGGCCGTCGATCATCGGCTACCTGGAAGGCGTGTCCTGGGGCATGCCCGCCATCACCCTGTTCCTGTCGCTGCGCTGCCTGACCGAAGGCATGTCCTTCACCCGTCCGGTCATGGTCATCAGCCTGATCGGCCTCACCACCAACATCCCTCTCAACTACATCTTCATGTACGGCAAATTCGGCCTGCCGGCCATGGGCGGCGTCGGTTGCGGCTGGGCCACCGGCATCATCATGTGGCTGATGCTGATTCTGATGCTGACGCACTGCCTGCTGACCTCCAGCTATCGCAATACCGCCTGGAATCGTCACTTCCAAGGCCCCCATCCCGCCAAGATGCTGCCGCTGCTGAAACTGGGCCTGCCCATCGGCGGCGCCATCTTCATCGAAGTCAGCCTGTTCTGCGTGATCGCCCTGTTCATCGCCTCCATCAGCACCGACGTGGTGGCCGGACACCAGATCGCCCTCAACGTCGCATCGCTGGTGTTCATGATCCCCCTCAGTCTGGCCCTGGCGCTGACGGTGCGGGTGGGTTTCAACCTGGGCCGCGGACACCTGCCAGGCGTGCTCCATGCCCGCCAGAGCGGAATGGCGCTGATCGTCGTGGTGGCGCTGATGAATAGCACGCTGATGGTGCTGTTTCGGGAGCCCATCGCCCGCCTCTACACCGATGATATGGATGTGATCGCGCTGGCCACATCCCTGCTGATCTTCGCCGCTGTGTTCCAGCTATCGGACGGCTTGCAGGTGGGAGCCAATGGCGTTTTGCGGGGTCTGCAGGACACAACCGTGCCTATGTTGCTGACAGTGGTGGCCTACTGGTTGCTGGGATTGCCGATTGGCTACGCGCTGGGCATGACCAATTGGCTGATGCCAGTCCCCCTAGGCGCACAAGGTTTCTGGGTGGGTTTGGTGGCTGGGCTGACCGCCGCCGCCATCCTGCTGAATTTACGGGTCCGGCTGCGGTTGCGCGCGTTGTCGCAACACCCGCCTGGATCCACGGTCTCATAATGTAGAACGCCGGTTCCGCCGCAATTGGCCTTTTGGCCAGCGGCCTTAGTGCCAATTGGCATTTTCGAGCCGACTATACTTAGATTAATCTTAAGTCAGTAAGTCCACGATGACGGCGCTGCACATTACCAGGATCCACGGGATGTCCGGCCCGTACCGCGAGGGTAGTCGCATGACAACGCAGACAGCCACCGATCGCAACAACGTGATCGACCTCTTCACCCGACGCCCTATCGATGAAGTGAAAGACCGCATCGTCCGGCTGGCCCCTGAGCTGGACAGCCTCGAAATGCTTTACACCAACGACACTTCGCCCGATCGCCTCTATTCCCTGAAAGTCGTCTGCTGGGCCTTGAAAGAGTCCGGCGAAGTTGTCGGCATGGTGCCCTGGCTGAATCAGATCGTACCCTGCACCGAAATCAACGACCCTCTCAACGGCCACTGGGAAGGCTACCGCGACCCGGGCACCAACGAGATTTTCTACACCGCTCCCCGTCACAAAGTGATGGAGCTGGAGCTGGCGGAAGAGTACTACCATCTGGAGCACGTGAAGGACAAACAGATCGTGCAGGAAATTCCGGATTCCATCGGTACTCACGCCGTGCTGACCGACAACGGTTTCCGCTCCTTCGTGCTGATCGAAGTGCTGAGCTGGCGTCTGCTGGCGGACGGCACCGTGCACGCCATGCTGGTGGATGAGGAAAAAGTGAAATCCACTCCTGTGCTGCCGGGCGATCCTTGCCTGTATCCGGCGCAGGAGAAAAAGGAATTCAAGTATTTCTTCCAGCACCGCATCGCCAACAAGATCAAGGAACAGGATCCGGAAGCGCTGGCAGCAATTTCGATGTTGATCGAGAACTGATGCACGCTGCTTTGATATGAACAAAAGCATCTGAATAAAACATCTGGATGAAAACAAAAAGCCCGATCCTGCGATCGGGCTTTTTTTATGGCTGTATAACGTGGGGCTCTGTTAGAAATTACCCGGCGATACCAGCGATGTGCTGCCCTGATTTTCATAGCTGAGCTTGATGTAGTCTGCAGAAAAAGCCATGCGGCCCAGGCGTACTTCATCCAGTTGGGTGTCGTTGCTGGTTCCGGTATTGCCCATCACCATGGTCTGCAAGGCTTCCACGGTCTGCGCCGTGTTACTGGTGCCGGTATCTGTAGCATTGGTGTACATGCGCGACTTAGTGGTAACCGACGGATCATAGGTGAGCGCAAGGTGGCTCTCGCAACCGCCTCCCACCCAGGTGATGACACCACCACCGCCCAGCGTATCCGAACCTATATAAGCCTTGGGCGCCTGATACAGCGTGACGAAAGTAACCGTGTACGCTGATTCAAGCTGCCAGAAGTTGCCGCTGGTGCCCCGGTTCACCAGATTCACGCCACTGGAAGCCCAGGCATTGCAACTGCTGTAGTTTTGCCAAGCCAAGACCGACCACGCACGCCCACTGACATTCATTGAAATGTCGTATGGCACGGTGAAATTTTCCGTGGTGGAATTGAATTCCGCACCCCGGCCAACACCGTAGCTCACCCTGCTCACCGTGCCAGTCTGGGTGCCATTATTCTGGTATGCCGTGGAATCCAGTGCATTACCCGACGCTTCGTCGAAATGCCACACGCCGGCGTAGTCCACCCACACGCGCGGAGGATCCTGCCGGTCGGGAACGGAGCCATCCACCTTATCGTTGTAATGCAACACGATGGAATCACTGCTGCTATTGCCATCCACCTGCGGCACCAGCACCCAGGCATACAATTCACCGGATGCGCCGATTTCAATTTCATAAGGCAACCAACTGACCTGATCACGATCCGTGAAACGGATATCCGCACGGCCTGCCTGTAAGGTATTGCGAATCGTATTGGATATCCGGATCAACACGGGGAAGTTGGTGACGCTGCTGGATACGTTGGCGCCAAATACCGTCGTGTTGAACGTATAAGTCTGAGTGGAGTTGAAATTGCCCACGTTGCTGTGCGTAAGCCCGTTCTGGATATACAGAATCGCGCCGTTATCCAGATACGTGTGATAAGTGATGCCGCCCACTGCGCGAGTACCGGTATAACACCAGGCGTCACCGCTGCTGGACGTCACCGAGCCCAAACTGCCCCGCACAAACAAGGCGCGGCTTTCCCGCGACATATCCTGCACCGATGCCTTGCTCACGGTCAGGCTGGTGCCGGTACTGCCCAGGTCAATCACTTCAATGCCGTTGATGGTTTCAGGCCCGAACGCGTTGAGATCCAACGTGTTGGGTCCGGTGGTGAATTGCAGAATGTCAGTGCCCTCGCCACCTTCAATATTGATGAACGCAGTGTCCACCAGTTGAATGGTATCGTTGCCAGCGCCGGCGGAAATGGCATCAGCGCCACCGCCACTGACAATCGTATCGTTGCCGCTAGTGCCCACCAGTTTGTCTGCGCTCGCCGTACCGGTTAACCCATTGGTGAGCGCAGTACCAAATTCCCGTCCCCACAACACCACGGTTTCGCCGCCGTCAATGGAGGCGTTGTCGCCCGCAGTCGCGCCCACAATCAGGTCGCTCTTACCATCGCCATTCACATCGCCAAAAGATGTGGACTGGCCAAAGTGATCGCCTACGCCACCGCCGCTGATGCGGAAACCATCCGCTGCCGTAATGCTGTTGATATTCAAATCCGCGCGCGCATTGCCGGTGACACCTGTAATCAACCAGGCTGCGCCAGAATCCGCACCCGCGTCATCCCGCAAATAACTGGCAATCAGCAGATCGTCGATACCGTCCGCGTTGAAGTCGCCTGCGCTGGAAAGACTGTGGCCGATATTTTCAGTCACCGCCGCACCGAAAATACCGTAGCCGGTACTGCTTAGCATGGTGTCCACGGCAATATTCGAATACACACCGCCGGCGTCGCCGTAAATCACATAAGCGGCTCCCGCCGTGATGCTGTAACCGTTCTGTGAGACGAACAGATCGCTGATGCCATCACCATTGAAATCGCCGCCTGCTACCGCGTGCCCTATCAATCCGCCATTTTCCGATGCTGAGATTTTGAAACCACTGCTGCCATTCAGGCCAGCAACGTTCACTGCGTTAAATACCGGCCCGGGGGAACCAAACACCAGGAATGATTGACCCGCATCAACGCTCAACGCGTTGGAATACATCGCGCTGACCACTACATCGTCGTAACCGTCAGCGTCATAGTCACCGACAAAGCGGGCCGCCTGGCCCAGTTGCCAGTTCATGCTGGCACCGCGAATCAGCACACCATCGGTGCCGGTGGGATCAATCAAGTCCAGATCCACATCGCTGCGGGTGGCGCCGGTGCGACCGAAAATCACATACGCCTTGCCACTGTTGGTGCCGTCTTCATCGCTCAGGCGCAAACCAATCACCAGATCCTGCATGCCATCACCATTGAAATCGCCACCGGCGCCAATGGCCTGACCATTCCCGACGTAACCCAACATGGAATCGCCAATGGCGGCACTGGTTTCTGCGGTGGTAATACGGAAACCGTTGCTGCTACTGAAGCTGCTGATATTCACATCGGTGGAACCGGCCTTGCCGAAAATCACATACACAATGCCAGCATCGGTGCCGTAGTTATCGTCGTTCGGCGCCACTACATAAATATCGTCGTAGCCGTCGTCATTGATGTCGCCAGCACCGCCTACGGTGGCGCCTAGATGGTCTGTTGCCGATTGGCCAACGATTCTGAATCCGTTGGCATTGTTGGTAAGCGTCGATGTATCGATATTGCTGCGCGTAGCGCCGGCCACACCGAATACCACAAAGGCCACGCCCGCGTTACCGCCCTGATCGGGCGCGCCGGTGACAAAGTCTTCGAAGCCATCGCCATTCACATCACCCAACGCATGTACCGACCAACCCAAGTGACCAGTGGCGTTACTGCCTTGCACCTGGAAACCATCGGAACTGCCCAGGCTGCCCACGCCGATAGTGCTGGCAGCAATCACGATATTTTTGTTCGCACCGAGTGAGCCCGCCGCTGCTGGCACCGGCAAAGCCAAATTGGCATTCACATAGTTGGCACTGCGAATACGCGCACCATTCGTACTGAGTGACGACGTAGCCACATAATCCAGATCGGCACTGACATCGCCGAACGCCACGGTGTAATTGAACAGCAACGTGGTGGAACCGGACCCCGACACATAACTCACCGTGCGATCGATGCCTTCCAGATCCAGCGTCACTCGCGGCGTTGCCAGCGTGACGTTGACGATCTCGCTGAATACCACCTCCACTACCACTGTATTGCCCGTGGTGTAAGTGCCGTTCGCCGTGCTGGACGTGACGCTGGTTACCGTCGGCACTGACGGATTGGCCGTAGTGAAATTCAACGTACTGCTGCCGGTAATACCCGCAAAGGTTGCGCCATTACCACCCACGAACGCACCGGCGTCGATCTCCACGTAGTAACCCGTGTTCGGCAGGAACACATCGGATGGCGTAATCGTAACGGTCGAGGTTCCGGTACCACTCACCTGCCCCGATCCAACAGCGATGGTTTCAAACACGCTATTGTCGCTGCTGTGACGAATCACGATATTGCCGCTGCTGGACAAAGCAGCCAGATTGAAATTCAACACCAGCGAGCTGTTCAGTACGACGTTGGTTGCGTTGTCCGCTGGGGTGCTGCTGCTCAGCGTCAGCCCTACGACTGTAAAACTCCAGCTGGTGGTGTTGGCGATACCGGCGTAACCATTTCCTGCCACATCGGTAAATGCGTTGGCATCGATCTGTACGTAATAACCCACACCGCCGATGAAAGAGCCAGTGGGGTTGACGGTAATCGTCGTAGTACCACTGCCGGTGACACGCGCATCACCCACCGGAATCTGCTCGAACACACTGTTGTCGGCGGCGCGACGAATTGTGATATTGCCGCTTTGTGCGGAGACGACCGAATCAAAGGTCATGACCAGATTGTCGGTGGATTGCACACCGGTCGCGTCATCAGCCGGACTCAAGGTGCTAATTAGCGGCGCGCTGGTATCGATAGTGACAGAAAACGCAGCAGATGCCGCCGACGTATTGCTTGCACTGTCGGTGGCGGTGGCGGTAATCGCGTGACTGCCGGCAGCCAGCGTCGTGCCTGTGTGGTTGTAACTCCAACTACCCGCACCGCTGGTGGTTGTGGTCCCGATAGAAACCGCATCCACCAGAACCGCAACTGTGCTATTGGCTTCGGCAGTGCCACTGAAAATCAGTGTCGTATCATTGGTGACACCATCACCCGCCGTGCCGCTGTCGGTGGTAATGCCTGTAACGGCGGGTGCCGATGGCACGCCGACATCGACTGTCACATTGAAAGCAGCAGAAGCAACTGATGTGTTGCCTGCCGCATCCGTGGCAGTTGCTGTGACCGCGTAGCTGCCAGCAACCAAGGTAGTACCGGTATGGTTGTAACTCCAGTTGCCAGTACCATTCGTAGTTGCCGTTCCAATCGATACTGCATTCAGCAACACCGTCACC
>DATLII010000754.1:0-5040 GCA_035539495.1 Dongiaceae bacterium | reverse complement strand
TATCACTGGTGGCGCCGTCGGTGGTGGAGGGCGTCGTCGCACGACCGGCTGCCACACTCACGCTGTGGCAACGTCTGGAATTCTGGCGCGCACAAAATTCTGCCGCGGTTGCAGTGTTCGACACCGTGACGCAAACACAATTAAGTTGGGACCAATTGCTGCAACAAGCGGAAGCGCTGGCGGCTCGCCTGACGCAGCATGGCGTGGACAGCGGCAGTCGCGTTGGATTGTGGTTGAGCCGTTCTTCGCATTGGCCGGTTGCATGCGTGGCCTGCTGGCGACTCAATGCGGCGTTTGTGCCGCTGGATCGCGCTGCGCCACCGGCTCGCACAGCCGATATTCTTGCCGACGCTGGCATTCAGTGGGTGATCGCGGTTGCTGACGATTTCATTGCACCGGAAGGCATTTCTGTTAGCGTCGTTACTGTAGAAGATGAAACTGCCGACGCGCCAGCGCCAGCTTTCACGCCTGATCCAGACGCCTGTGCTTACCTGATCTACACCAGCGGCAGCACCGGCCGTCCCAAAGGTGTGGCGGTAGCGCAGTGCAATCTGCTGGCCTACGCCGATGGTTTTGATTCTCTTTGCCGCGCACCGGCTCGTTCTTGCGCCACACTGTCACCGTACACGTTCGACGCATCGATTTATGAACTGGCGGGCGCGCTGCTGCATGGACGTGAATTGGTGATTCTGCCAGATGTGCTGGCGCTGGATCGTGATCGCTGGCAGTCGTTGCTGTTCGTGCGCACCATCGACATGTTGTACGTGCCGCCGAACCTGTTGGATTTTCTGCGCGAATCCTGGGCTGCAGTTGGCACTCCACCGCCGACACGCATCATGACCGGCGTTGAGCCCATCGCTTACGCCACGCTCTGGCGCTGGCTCGAATTGAATCCGGCCATGGACATCCTGAATCAGTACGGGCCGACGGAAGCGACCGTTGCAGTGACCTGGTATCGCGTCGATGCTGACACTCTCAGTGCTCGGCCGACGGACCGCGTGCCGCTGGGCCATGCGATGCCCGGAGCCCGCATCGAATTGCGCGATACGTTGGACCGCATTGTGCCGCGCGGTTGCAGCGGTGAAGCGGTGGTGTTCGGGCCGCAAGTGGGGCTGGGTTATGTGGGCCATGCTGCTGTCGGAGATCAACGTTTCGATCGGCATGTTGAACGCGGCCGCTTCTATCGCACCGGCGACTGGATGCGGTTCGACCGCGACGGTCACCTGCTATACCAGGGCCGCGCCGACCATCAAATCAAATTGCGCGGCGTGCGGGTGGAGCTGGGTG
Organism: Dongiaceae bacterium; assembly: GCA_035539495.1. GTDB lineage: Bacteria > Pseudomonadota > Gammaproteobacteria > Pseudomonadales > Ketobacteraceae > Ch67. Next base: position 3,753 of record DATLII010000754.1, on the reverse strand, counting down.
AAGTGCGCACCGCGTTGCTGGATTTACCGGGCGTGCGTGCGGCCTGGGTGGAAGCGCGCCGGCATGACAGCGGCACGCCTTTCCTGGTAGGACACGTCGCGTGCGATCGCACCGCAGTGGAATTGATGCCGGAACTGCGGCAAAAACTGCCGCCGCTGTTGGTGCCCGCCTGCCTGCTGGTGCATACCGAATTACCGTTGAATCGACACGGCAAAGTGGATGCAACTGCGTTGGCGGCGCTGCCGTTGGAACAGGATGGCCAGGAACGTCGGCCGCCGCAAACCGACACTGAACACGCACTGTGGAATGCCTGGTACCAGGAATTGCCACAAGCACCACAACACGTCGGCGAGAATTTCTACGCGCTGGGCGGCCATTCGCTGATGGCAGCGCGTATTGCGTCACGCTTACTGGCAGCAGGCTACCGGGTGTCAGTGGCTGACCTGTTGACCAATCCCGATATCGCGTCCCAGGCTCGCACGCTGACGCTAGCGCCGCGCAGCGATTTCCGCACCCGCAGCACAGACGCTGTCGCAATCACCGGGCAGGTGTTGCCGTTTCAATTTACGTTGTGGGCACATGAAAATGTGAACGGGCCTTCGCGCGCCTACACCGTGCCGTTCGCCTGCCGTTTTATCAATGCGCCAACATTCGAACTGATCGAGGCTCAGTGGGCACGCCTGATGTTGCGACACGAAGCGTTGCGCACCTGTTTCGTTGAAGTGGCTGCCGGTTTGCAGCAGCAAGTGCGCCAGGATTGGTCATTGCCGTTGCAGCGGCATCGAATCGACATTAGCGATGCAGGCGAGCTCCCTGCGCTGACCAAACGGCTGAGCCTAGATTGCCTACAGGAACCGCTGCGCCTGAGTGCCGGTGAACCGCTATGGCGCGTGCATTGGTTCGACTTCGACGGCGCCGGGCACGGCGGTGGCCTGATGGTGGCGCTGTTCCATCACAGTATTTTCGACGGCACCTCAGTGCAGGCATTGGCGGAGGAATGGCAGTCGAGCAGCCAACAGCACGACTTGTTGCTGCCAGCCATGGTCGAGGCGGTGACCGACATCCAGCAGCAACTGCAGCCGGCGTTGGAATCGGGCCTGGCTTTCTGGCGTCAAGCGCTGGCGGGACGGGAAATGGCGGATCTGCCGCGCCGCGAATCGCCATTGCAAACTGATGAGCCGGCACTGCATTGCTATTCGCGACCGTTGACGTCGGACCAATATGCGCAACTGCAACAAGTGGCGCGCAAATTGGGTTGTTCGCCGTTCGTGGTGGCCTTCACGCTGTATCAGCTGGTATTGGCCCGCTTCAGCAATCACCTCAACGGCGCCGTGGCGATGCCGGTGGATTTACGCGATGCGCCCCATCGTCTGGTCGTAGGCGGTTTGGTCAATACGGTTTCGATTCCCTGCGTATTCGACTGGAATGACAGCCTGGCCGATGCCATCCGCAAGACCGGCGATTTTCTGCGAGCCAGCCAGCCTTATCGCGCGATTCCGCTGGACCTGGTGACGCAGACGTTCGACGGCACTGCACAGCAATGGCTGGACACGCTGTTCGGTTCCATTTTTGTGTGGGAAGAAATACCGGCTGGCGCTGGGCCGCTGGCAGTGGAATGGTTGCGCCTGCATCCAGTGGATCCCAAAACCGACATCGAGTTCGTGGTGGGCGCGGATGGCATTCACCTGCTGTGGCGTTCCAGTCGGTTTGAAGCCGTCACGATGCAGTCGCTTCTGGATTGCTATGCGTTCGTGCTGGATGGTTGCGCCGACGCACTCGACAAAAAGATGGGTTATCTGCCGTTGTTCGACGCGGGCGCTTTTGAATCGCAAGTGCGGGCTCTGTGCGGTGATGTTCACTTTACGCCGCCGGAAATGTCTGTGCTGGATTTGATCGAGCATCGTGTGCAGCGGCAACCGGACAAGCTGGCGGTGTGCCGCTTGCAAAAAGGTCTGACTTACGCGGAATTGCGCAGCCTGGCGTTGGACTACGCCGATGGTTTGCAGCGCGCTGGCGTAGTGCCGCGGGATCGAGTGGCATTCTGCCTGGATCGCACGCCGGAAACCGTAGCGCTATTGCTGGGAATCTGGCAGGCGGGCGCAGCCTATGTGCCGATCGATCCACGTTGGCCGGCGGATCGACGTGCGCAGGTTTTGGCGGCGGCAGGCTGTCGTTGTCTGGTGGTGGAAGATCGGGTGGCGGGCCGCTCGATTACGCAAGACCCGGGTGTGGAACCGATAGAAGCTGCAACTTACGCACTCGAGGGGCTGCCCATATTCACCCGCGCCGACCTGCAGGGAAAATGGCCCGGACCGGATAGGCTGTCGCTGAACGATTTCTCCGCCACCGCGTACGTGCTGTTTACCTCCGGTTCCACTGGCGTACCCAAGGGTGTGGTCATTACTCACACCAACCTCGCTGCATTCCTGCGCTGGATTTCGCGCTATTACCCGGAACAGGATTTCGCCGGTTTCCTCGCTGTCACCACATTCGCCTTCGACATTTCTGTGTTCGAACTGTTCGGCACACTGAGCAGCGGAGGCACGTTGTATTTGGGCGAGGATCCGCTGGCGTTGCTCGATCCGGCAGTGCGTGAAGAGTATGCCGGAAAACTTACGTTCCTGTGCAGCGTGCCGTCTGCTGCGATCGCCTGGCTGGATGCGGGTGTGGTACCCACTGGCATTCGCACTGTCAACATGGGCGGAGAATTTCTACCGCAAGCCATCGTCGAACGCTTTTATGACGCGGGTGTCGGTCGCGTGCTGGATTTGTGGGGCCCCACCGAAGACACCACGTACAGCATGGTGGCCGAACGCACGCCTGGCGGCCGCCCACATATCGGCAAGCCGATCGACGACACGCAGATGTGGGTGGTGGACAGCCGCCTACAGCCGCAACCGCGCGGTGTGAAAGGAGAGTTGATGCTGGGTGGTCTCGGCCTGTCTGCCGGCTATCTAAATGCGCCGGAACTTACTGATCGTGCATTTATCGCCAATCCGTTTCTAGCTGCGTTTCCACATTGGGCGCCGCGCATCTATCACAGCGGCGATATCGGCTGGCAGGATGCCAACGACGATCTGCATTACTGCGCTCGCGCCGATTTCCAAATGAAAATCCGCGGCCAGCGGTTGGAGGCCGGCGAAATCGAAACCCGCTTACGGCAGCATCCTTCTGTGCGCACTGCCGTAGTGTTGCTACATCGCGTCGATGAGCAGACGCCGTTTTTGCTCGCCTGTATTGAAACCGAACCCGGCTACGAATTCGACATGGCAACGCTGGCGGATTTCGTACGCCAGCAACTGCCACCCTATATGGTGCCCACCCAATGGCTGCCAGTGGAACGCTGGCCGCTGAATGCCAACGGCAAGATCGATCGGCGTCAATTGCAGAATCTGGCACAGCGTGCGGAATTGTTGTCCGTGCAAAACCTCGATGATGCGCAGCCGCTCACACCGATTGAGGAAACATTGCTGGAAGTAGGCGTCGCTACCTTGGGGCAGAAGCTGTCGTTGACCCGTCCGCTGGATCAGGCGGGCATCGATTCCATCGCCTTGCTGAAATTCAGTTTTGCCTTGCAGAAAGCGTTGGCGTTGCCGCAGGCGATTCCACTCAGCGTCTGGCTGCAACAACGCACATTGCGTGGCGTGGCAGCACAGTTGCAACACGGTTTTCCTCTGCGCACCTGGACGCGGTTGAACGATGCGCCTGCATCAGCGCCCGTGCTGGCGTGCATCCACGCAGTGGGTGGCGAAA
>DATLII010000753.1:0-3297 GCA_035539495.1 Dongiaceae bacterium | reverse complement strand
ACTTGCAGCGGGATGATCGTGGATGAGCGAGCCGGCAAAACCAGAAGTGGTGCAGTCGCCCTGTGTGGGCGTCTGCGCATTGGATGACGACGATATCTGCATCGGTTGCTGGCGTAGCGGTGAGGAGATTTCCCGTTGGGGGTATCTCGACAATGCTGGCAAGCGCGCGATTTTGAAGAAAGTGGAAGAACGCCTCAAAAAATAGCTCCCGCTCCACAGCCCATCGCACGGAAACCAAGGATTCCCCCATGACCCGAATCGGAACCCCCCTCACTTCCACTGCCACTCGCGTTTTGTTGTGCGGCTCCGGCGAACTCGGCAAGGAGGTCGTGATCGAACTGCAACGTCTCGGTTGTGAAGTCATCGCCGTTGACCGCTACCTCAATGCGCCCGCCATGCAGGTGGCCCATCGCAGCCACGTCATCTCCATGCTTGATGGCGAAGCGCTGCGCGCCGTGATCGAAGCGGAAAAACCCCACTACATCGTGCCGGAAATCGAGGCTATCGCTACCGATACATTATTGCAGCTGGAACACGAAGGCTACACCGTGGTGCCCACCGCTCGCGCCGCCAAACTCACCATGAACCGGGAAGGCATTCGCCGCTTGGCAGCGGAAGAATTGGAACTGAAAACCTCGCCTTACCGTTTTGCTTCCACGCACACCGAATATCTGGAAGCTATCGCTGCCATCGGCCTGCCCTGCGTCGTAAAACCGATCATGAGTTCGTCCGGTAAAGGCCAGAGCACGGTGAAAAGGCAGGCCGACATCGAACACGCCTGGCACTACGCCCAGGAAGGCGGACGCGCGGGCGCCGGCAAAGTCATCATCGAAGGTTTCATCGAATTCGATTTCGAAATCACCCTGCTCACCGTGCGCCACGCCAACGGCACCACTTTCTGCGAGCCCATTGGCCACCGTCAGGAAAAAGGTGATTACCGCGAATCCTGGCAACCACAGCCTATGAGCCCGGGTGCGCTGAAGCAGGCGCGCGATATGGCGGAGCGCATTACCGATGCGTTAGGCGGGCGCGGTATTTTCGGTGTGGAATTATTTATCGCCGGCGACGAGGTGATTTTCAGCGAAGTCTCGCCGCGTCCTCACGATACCGGCTTGGTGACATTGATCTCGCAGGATCTGTCTGAATTCGCGTTGCACGCTCGCGCCATTCTGGGCCTGCCCATTCCGTCCATCCGCCAACTGGGGCCAGCGGCCTCGGCGGTGATTCTGGTGGAGGGAGAATCGGAACAGGTGTCATTCGGCAATCTCAACGCCGCGTTGGCGGAACCCGACACCCAGCTACGCCTGTTCGGCAAGCCGGAAGTGAAGGGAAGCCGGCGCATGGGCGTGGGCTTGGCACTAGCAGATAGCATCGAAGCTGCCGTACAGAAAGCATTGCGCGTGGCGAATGCGGTGGATGTGAAACTCTGAGCGCAACGGCGCATCAGAAGATGATCACCGTTGCTGGGCAGGACGAGAATCCTGTTCGGTCGTTGCCAGGGATGGGGAAGCAATCAATGAAAATAATAAAAACGGCGTTGCGAACGATTTTGTTCACCGGCCTGTTGGCCTGCACTGCTGATTTGTCGGCAGATCTGTTGCGGGAACAGTCGCCGTTGCCAGCACTTCTGGAAAGTGAAACCAGCCGCAATCTTGTTGTGCAGTTTCTTGGCGCCGGTGGTGTATTTCTGCATTACGGTGACCAGAGCCTGATGGGCGATCCTTTCTTTTCCAATCCACCTGTGACCGATTGGCTGTTACTGCGGGATCTGAAATCCCTCCCCGACGTGATCGATGCGAACTTGCCGCCGCTCGATCAGGTGCGGGGCATTCTGGTGGGGCATGGTCATTTCGATCACGCCATGGATGTTCCCTATATCGCGCAAAAACTGCCGGCGTCTGTGAACGTGTACGGTAGCAACACGGTGCGCAATCTCCTGGTGCCGGAGCTGGCAGCGGAACGTCTGGTGGGGCTGGACAGCAAAATGGCCCACGACCAGAAGGGCGGTGAGTGGGTGCAAGTTTCGCCACGTCTGCGCGTATTGCCCATCTACTCCGAACACGCGCCCCATTTTGGCGAAACCCTGATGGCGTCAGGCCAGGTCGAGCAGCCGCTGACACATCGCCCCGGTGATGCGCTGGACTGGAAAGCCGGACCCAATCTCAATTACGTGATCGATTTTCTGGATGTGGAAACGGGTGGTGAGCCGCGGGTGGCATTTCGTTTGTTCTACCAATCCTCGGCCAGCAATTCCCCGCTAGGCTTTCCGCCGCATTGGCTGGTGGATGATGGCGTACCCTTCGATCTCGCCCTGTTGTGCGCTGCCAATTACAGCCATGTAAGGGGTTATCCGCAGGATGTGCTGGCATACCTGCATCCACGTCAGGTGCTGCTCATTCACTGGGAAAAATTCTGGGATGACTACAGCACCACGCAGGCCACGCCGTTGCCGGGAATGGATTTTGCTGAGTTGGAACAACGCATCCGCGCCGTGCTGGGTGACCAGGTGCCGGTGCGGCTGATGAATCGTGGTGGCGCGTTTCAATTGGAGCGGGCTGCTTCCACACATAACGTGCCGCGCACCTAAGAACGGCGCACTACGCACTAGAGAATAAGGGGACTGATTCATGAAAAACGGCCTCAAGTTAGGCGTTGCACTGGGCAGTGGTTCGGCGCGGGGGTGGTCCCACATCGGTGTGCTGCGCGCGTTGCAACGGCAGGGGATTGAACCGGATATCGTCACGGGCACCAGCATCGGCGCTCTGGTTGGCAGTTGTTATGCTGCAGGCAAATTGGATGAGTTGGAAAGCTGGGTGACTGGCCTCGGCTGGCGCGATGTCGTCAGTCTGCTGGATCTGAAATGGGGTGGTGGTCTGATCGAAGGTCGCAAGGTATTCCAGTTTTTTGAACAGCACATGCGGGACATCACCTTCGAACAATTGCAGAAACCGTTCGCTGCAGTGGCCACCGACCTGGAGACCGGTCGCGAGATCTGGCTGCAGCACGGTCATCTTGCGGAAGCGGTGCGAGCATCGCTCTCGATTCCTGGCTTGTTCCGTCCCTACCGCGCAGAGAACGGACGCATTCTGGTGGACGGCGGTTTGGTGAATCCGGTGCCAGTCACGCTCTGTCGCGCCTTGGGCGCCGATCTGGTCATCGCGGTGAATCTGAACGCTGAAATCGTTGGCAAACTCATACGCTACTCCCGCAAAGCCAGCAGTGAATTCCAGGAAGCAGGCAAGGTCGAACAAATCGAATCGCAGCAAGAAGCTGCGCCGCCAGCGCCCGCTGTTGAAT
>DATLII010000752.1:0-5623 GCA_035539495.1 Dongiaceae bacterium | reverse complement strand
CCTACGCACAGATTCGCGGCCAAGTGTCCAACGGCGCTCGAGCACTGGTGAAACTGGGTTTCAACATCACCGAAGAAAGCGATCGTTTCAACGATCGTCTGGATATGTTGCTGAAACTGTATGAAAAGGAATTGGCGCAGGAATCGCGTCTGTTTCCCGGCCTGAACGAAACTCTGAAGATGCTGGAAGATCACGACATTCCCTGGGGCGTGGTCACCAACAAACCCAGCCGTTACACGATTCCGCTGCTGAAAGGTTTGAAGCTGGATCAACGTTGCGCGGCAGCCGTGTGCCCCGATCATGTCGACAATAAAAAGCCGCATCCGGAGCCTTTGCTGACCGCGTGTGAATGGCTGTCGGTGGATCCGCGCCAGACCATTTATGTGGGTGACCACATCCGCGATATCGAAGCCGGCCGTGCCGCCGGCAACAGCACCATCGCCGCCGCCTGGGGCTACCTGAATCCGGACGAAGACATCAGCAGCTGGGAAGCGGATTTCATTCTGCACACACCGCAGGAACTGCATCACCTGCTGGCCACCAAGCTGCCGGGCTGATTCATTCGCAACATCCGTTCCGACAACGACATCTCATCCACAAGATCCTGCACCGCCGCAGGCCAGGAGCCGCTATGCACAACTATCAAGCCCCTGCCGGACTACTGCAAAACCGCATCATTTTGGTCACTGGCGCCGGCGACGGCATCGGCAGAGCCGCCGCCATCGGTTTCGCCCGTCTGGGCGCCACTGTGATTCTGCTGGGTAAAACCGTGGAAAAACTGGAGGCGGCGTACGACCAGATCGAACAGGCCGGTGGACCTCAGCCTGCGATCATTCCCCTGAACCTGGAAACGGCCACCGTTGCGGATTATCAAAAGATTGCCGAAACCCTGGAGCAGGAATTTGGTCGCCTGGATGGCCTGCTGTTAAATGCCGCCATCCTGGGGGACATGCGCCCCCTCGAATACTTCCCCATGGACGTGTTCGAGAAAGTGATGAAGGTGAACGTCACCGCCCAGTTCCTGCTGGTACGTACCCTGATGCCGCTACTACGCCAATCGGACCAGGGCTCGGTCGTTTTTGCTACGTCATCGGTAGGAAGGAAAGGCCGCGCCAACTGGGGCGCCTACGCCATATCCAAGTTCGCGGTGGAAGGCATGATGCAAACCCTGGCGGATGAAACCCGCAACACCAGTCCTCTCAAGGTGAACTGCATCAATCCCGGCGCCACCCGCACCCGCATGCGCGCCAATGCCTATCCCGGCGAAGACCCGGCAAACGTTTGCCCACCCGAGGCAATCCTGAACCTGTACTACTACCTGATGGGTGCGGATTCCGCCGGTGTGACCGGCCAATCGCTGGACGCACAGCCCAAATAAAGGGCCGAAAGCGTCCTGAAGAGTGCCGCAGTGACCGATTTTCTGGCGGTCCATGGAATTTAACGAAGCTGCAGAGCCCTGCGTCAGAATTTTTCCCAGCCTAAGGGGCGGCAACACCACTTCAGGCTGGCAAAAGCGACTGAAACTTGACTCAGATCACATAACAAGTGCCTGCAGAATCGGGCAGGCCCGCCAATAGCGTCCGTAACCACTTGTGATCAGGGCACTTTCTAATTTAGGTGATTTTTCACCCAAACCTGGCATAGTCCTAGCATCGCCCTGTAGGCAGGATCAGCCGATCCGATTTTGAGAGTAAGCGAGGAATACCCCCATGGGCGCAAAAGTCAGCGCGCGCATTGTCGATCTGGATACCGCCCGCCTGGTCAATGATTCACACGATCTGTACCGCGAACCACAGGCACTGGCCAATCTGGAAGCACTGGCAATTGCCCGTCTTAATGCCGTGCTACAAACCAGCATCGAGCTGCCGGAAATCCTGCGCCTGTTCTTCCGCGAAATGCAGCGGATCACCTCGCTGGACGGCCTCAGCTACCAACACAGCGCCAATAACGTTGAACACAACCTGGGCAATGTGGCGGGCCATACCTCCCACTACCGGCTGCAGACTCGCACCGATTACCTGGGCGAACTGTCGCTGCACCGCATGAAACAGCCGTTCAGCGAAGAAGAACTGCGTCGTCTGGACCGGCTGGTAACTGCCCTGGCCTGCCCTCTGCGCAATGGTCTGCGTTATCTGGAAGCGGTGCGCGCCTCGCTGACCGACGGCCTGACCGGCGCCGGCAACCGCATCAGCCTGGACAGCGTACTGAATCGTGAAGTAGACCAGGCCAACCGCTACCACCAGCCCCTGTCGATCCTGGTGCTGGATCTGGACCACTTCAAAAAGATCAATGACACCTACGGCCATGTCACCGGTGACTATGTGCTGAAAATGGTGGCGAAAACCATCCAGGCCAGCAGCCGTTGCGCCGATATGACCTTCCGCTTCGGTGGCGAGGAATTCGTGGTGCTGCTGAGTCAGACCGATGTGGCCGGCGCCAAAATCACGGCGGAGCGCATTCGCAGCAACATCGCCCAACTGGCACTGCATTTCTCACAGCAGCAGATTCCAGTGTCGGTGAGCGTAGGCTTGGCATCGCTGAGCCACAGCGAGCACAAGGACAGCCTGCTGGATCGGGCTGACCGCGCCCTGTACCAGGCCAAACAGGCCGGCCGCAATCAGGTTGTGCTGGCGGAACCCATGCTGGCTTGCGCGACTACCTGATCGATACTCTGGCAAACACACCAAAACGAAGAAGGCCGGAACGAGTCCGGCCTTCTTCGTTTTAGCTTCGCAAACTGACGCGATAGAAAACGTCATCAAGCAAATATTGGTGACATCAATACCGGCGCCGGCGCAGGAAACCGCCCCGCTTCACTTCTTTATCCACCGCCCGCTCGGACCGCACCTTGGCACGACCATACAGGCCCGTGCGCTTGCGCAGCTCCGCGCCGCAGGATTCCGCCAGTTCGTCAATGACGCCTTTATCCAGCTCGATAAAGCGGCCCGACTTCAGGTTGCGCGGCAACTGGATATTGCCATAGCGCACCCGAATCAATCGGCTCACCTGCACGCCCTGGGCTTCCCACATCCGCCGTACTTCACGCTTGCGGCCTTCGCGCAGGATGACGTGGTACCAGTGGTTGGAGCCTTCGCCGCCGGCATCGACGATCTCGTCGAAATGGGCTTCGCCATCCATCAGCATCACGCCGCTTTTCAGCGTTTCCAGCGTGGCTTCGGTGACCTGACCGTGCACACGCACCGCGTATTCACGTTCGATATTGGAGGACGGATGCATCAGCCGGTTAGCCAGGTCGCCGTCGGTGGTGAACAGGATCAAACCCTGGCTGTTGATATCCAGACGGCCGATGGCCACCCAGCGCTGATCTTTCAGTTTGGGCAGGGCATCGAACACGGTGGGACGGCCCTGAGGATCGGTACGGGTACAGACCTCGCCTTCGGGTTTGTAGTACAGCACCACCCGGCGGATGCTTTCCTCCTCGGCGGTGAAACTGACGATGCGACCATCCACGCGCATCTCATCGCCCTCTTCCACGCGGTCGCCCAGCTGGGCCACCTGGCCGTTGACGGAGACGCGGCCCGCCTCGATCCATTCTTCCATCGCGCGACGCGAGCCCAGCCCGACCCTCGCCAACACTTTCTGAATTTTTTCGCTCATTGCCCTTGAAACCTAAGCCAATCGGTTAACTTCTGCGAATCGGTTTTACAACAGCAATACCGGGACACGGCAGAAACGCGCCCATTCTCTATGACTCTATCAGCCATGTCTGTAGTAAAACGTTAGCGATTTGGTAGATCCGGTTAAGCCCTGGATTCTTCCTGCAGATTCGCGCGCTGCAGGTCATCTTCCTGGGGTTCGTCCGTTTCCTCTGCCAACGCCATCACGGCGGGCTCCAAATCCTCAGCCGGCGTTTCCACAACGGCGGCATCGGCAATCGCTTCCTCAGCGATGCCTTCATCGTCTTCCGGTTCGTCCGGTGGCAGCAAATCCTGCCCCAGTTGATCCAGTTCGGCGCTGATCTTGTCGAGATCCCGGATCTCCGCCAACGACGGCAGTTCATCCAGGTTCTTCAGGTTAAAGTAATCCAGAAAGGCACGTGTCGTGCCGTACATGGCCGGGCGACCGGGCACCTCACGGTGACCAACAACCCGAATCCACTCCCGCTCCAGCAGGGTTTTGGTGATGTGGGTGCTGACGCTGACACCACGGATTTCCTCGATCTCGCCCCGGGTGATCGGCTGGCGATAGGCCACCAGGGCCAATGTTTCCAACAGCGCGCGGGAATAGCGGGCGGGTTTTTCTTCCCACAGACGGCTCACCCACTCACCCACATCGGTCTGTACCTGGAAGCGGTAGCCATTGGCCACTTCCTTCAGGGTGACGGCACGGTCAGCATACTCCTGCTGCAGTTCCTGCAGAGCCTCAACGAACAGCTCGGTGGGCGGACGCTCCTCGTCATAAAACAACGCCGTCAGCTTCTCCAGATTGAGCGGCTGGTTGGCGGCAAACAGAGCGCCTTCGAGGATGCGTTTGAGCTTGTCTTTATCGAGTGACATCGTCGGATTCTTCGGTCTCGGCGGTTTCGGTGGCGTCGTTCGTTACGGTATGAGAAGAAAGCGTGTCAGAAGCAAATGGGTCTCGGTTTATCCGTTGCGAATGCGAATCTTCGGCCTCAAAGCGGGCAGCTTCAGAAATTTCATCTGAGCTGTCGGATGCATCTGATCTGATTGGATCAGAGGATTCGGGATCAATGGATTGATCTGGATCATCAAAGCCTGTTTCAGCAGGGCCTGTTTCAACTAAGTGTGCTTCTACAAAGCCGGCCTCATTCAAACGGGCTTCTCTCAGCAAGGCTTCCTCAAGTGCGGCTTCTTCTGCCGATTCCACGTAATTCAACACTGCTGGGTCAAACGGGCCTGTGGCATCTTCCAGCAACGTCTCGGCTGACAGTTCAATGCCTTCATGATCAGCACTGAATGCGTCGAGTGCCGGTGTGCGAACTTCGTAAGCATCGTCGACCGAGCTTTCGTCCGCGTTGTCGTCCAGGATTTCTTCGCCTACTTCATGGGCGCTGGCACGGGTACGAACATGGATCGGGCCAAACGGCTCGTTCTGCACCAGTTCTATCAGGGATTCTTTCACCAGTTCCAGGATCGCCAGGAAGGTGACGACCACGCCCAGACGACCTTCTTCATAGCTGAACAGGCTGACAAACGGCAGGAAGCGATCATTGCCCAATCGCTCCAACACCTGCGTCATGCGCTCGCGGGTGGACAGTTTTTCCCGGGTCACCTGGTGGCTTTCGAACATATCGGCGCGGTGCAGCACTTCCTGCAACGCCAGCAACACTTCACGCAAATCCACATCCGGGTGCGACTTCGGTCGTTCGTATTCCGGCGGATCCGCAGCACCCAAGTGGATTTCGCGGCCAACGCGAGGCATGACTTCGATATCCTCGGCGGCTTTCTTGTAGCGCTCGTATTCCTGCAGACGGCGGATCAGTTCCGCGCGCGGATCGAGCTCCTCTTCTTCCTCGCCCGGTTGACGTGGCAGCAGCATGCGGGATTTGATTTCACCCAGCAGCGCCGCCATCACCAGATACTCTGCCGCCAGCTCCAGGTTCAGGCTTTTCATCAGCTCGACATATTCCATGTACTGCGCC
>DATLII010000751.1:0-3483 GCA_035539495.1 Dongiaceae bacterium | reverse complement strand
TTGTAGTTAATTTGGCTATGATCCACGCAATACGATTGCATGAGCGCAGGAATCAGTGCCTCCAGTACGTTGCTCAGATTGACCTGCGCAAAGTCGTTGGAGAGATAGAGCGACTGGTGAATGAGGGCCATGGATCGAATGCGGTTCTGGCTGTCACGTAGCATTTCCAGGGCCACTGGGTCGGAAACGCGCGTTGATTGCAGGTCCAGCAAGCTGTGCACGATTTGCAGGTTGTTCTTGACGCGGTGATGAACCTCACTCAGCAGGATGTTTTTCTCCTCCAGTGCGGCCTGTATTTTCCGCTCTTTGTGTTTGCGATCGGAAATATCCACAATCGCAGACAGAACCTTGGTGCCCTCCTCGGTTTCAATCGGGTTCAGGCCTATTTCCACCGGAAATTCACTGCCATCCTTGCGCCGGGCAAACAGATCGCGGCCTTTTCCCATGGGCCGTGCCAAAGGATCGCGGAAAAAAGCAGTTCGCACGGCTGGGTGCATATCGGCAAAGCGCTGTGGCACCAGTAGCTCCACCGGCTGATTGATCAACTCTTTGCGGGTATAGCCGAACACTCGCTCCGCTTGCGCATTCACCATTTCTATTTTGCCCGCAGCGTTGATCATCACCATTGCACTCGGTGCGGACTCGACCACCTGGCGGAAACGATCTTCCTGACGCTTGCGGGTGGAAAGATCGATGATGGCCGAAAGGACTTTGGTGCCTTCATGGGTTTCAATCGGATTGAGGCCGATTTCAATAGGAAATTCGCTGCCGTCCTTGCGTCGGCCAAATAAATCGCGGCCGGCCCCCATCGGGCGTGACTGCGGGTTAGCAAGAAAGGCTGCACGCAATTGAGGATGATGTTGGCGAAAGCGTGCCGGCAACAGCAGCTCCACCGGCTGGCCCAGTAATTCCTCGCGGGAATAGCCGAATACCCGCTCTGCCTGGGCATTCACCATCTCGATGACGCCCTTTGAATTGATCATCACCATGGCGCTGGGTGCGGATTCAACCACTTGGCGGAAGCGCTGTTCGGCGGAATCATGGGACGAGATGTCACGGATAACATTGGCAAAGCCGCGCAGGATTCCACTTTCATCGACGATGGGAGTAATAACCGCATGGGCCAGAAAACGGACGCCGCCGCGACTCAGGCGCCAGCCCCTTCCTTCGCAGCGCCCATCCTGCACCGCTTGGGACAGCTCCTGCTGCGGTTGCCCTGAGGCAATATCTTCGGTGGTGTAGAACATGGCGAAGTGTTTTCCCAGCACTTCCTCGGCCGCGTAACCTTTGATGCGTTGGGCGCCGGCATTCCAGCTGGTGATATACCCTTCCGGGTCGATCATGTAGATCGCGTAGTCGCGCACGCTATCCACCAGCAGCCGAAACTGCTGCTCGCTTTCATGCAATGCGCGTTGCAGCGAAGGCGCGTCCCTGATCGTTTCCATGCTCATCCTTTGAAGAGCCATATTGAGCAACTACCAATATAGCTGATTCTCATCTTTCAGCCTGATTGGGGCTTAAGGCTGAAGTGGCATGCAAAAAGAGCGCGCTTCAAATTGTTGGATATATAGGGTTGGTTGCGTAATAGGCAACCGAAACCTGCAACGGCATCGTTACGGTGCCTATTCTCTCGATCGGTGCGGAAAGGACGCCAGGAATCCGTCATTGGCCCCGGCGTGTAGCATCAGGCAGGAGTAGAACTGTCCTGCGGCGCAGGATCGGCCGGCTGCTCAATCGACACCGGCCCACCACGACGCGCCGACCGCTGATAGTCACTGAAATAACCATCGCGGCGTGTCTCGTTGTCCCACAGCGCATACTGGCCGCAGGCACGCACCTCATCCACCGCCTCCTTCAACAGCGTGTACGCCTGATCACGCACCACACGGGCACTGTTATTGTCGGCGCGCTCGCCATTCACCTGCGCCAGCAGTACGGCGATCGCGCTGGCAGTGGCGACAGCGTGGTCCAACTCCGCCAAGTCCAGATTGATCGCCAGCAACGGCCCGGAAAATTCGCGGCCCAGCGCAGCGATGTCACTCAGATCCTGAATCATGTCGGCATGACCGGAACCGGCCGTGATCTCGGCCACCCGTTTCAGCAACGCATCGTCGCGACGAAATGCAAAACGCATCGCCCGCAATAACCGATCGCGCAACGCATACGCCTTAGGCGCTTCCTGCTCCCATTGTTGTTGCGCCTGCTCGTGACTGTAACGCACGCGAAACCAGAGCGACTCCGCTTCACGTAACGCGTCGATGCGCGCGGGAATGTCGTCAAACAATGCGTGGTCGAGACCGGCGCCGAGTAGCGCGAGAATGTCCTTACGCGCCCATTCGAAAAGATCGGCGGCTTCCTGTATGAAGGTTTTGATCGGCATGTTTGGCTTGCGAATCGCGTCAGGTGCGATGGCGAGAATTTGGGATTGTTTGGCAGCGAAATGTGCTTGGGTCATGGGGAGTCCTTTCGTTGAATGACGTGTGTGGAGAATGAAGTTCTGGTGGGAAACCAGAGATACGTCATCAGAGACAGTGGGGGCGCAACTAAAAGGCGGTTTTTGGATGCAGCGTGGTGCTTGACCTTTATTGGTATGGGATGACGCGCTTTGGTGACGTCGAGGGTGAGCTCTCTAAAAAGATGGATCCGTTCTTCATGGCCTGGGGGAGTAGGAAATTTGGGTGTAGCGCTTCTGACATTCTCGTATTTCTGGATATGGGGTCCAGCGCTCACTGCTTTGATGTGGTTTTGGTCCAGATCGAAAAAGATCTCGCCGCAATGAACGTTCGATGCAAAGTAGTCTATATTTTCTGTCGGCGGCTTGGTGTCGTTGGAATGTAGTCGCGAACCGAAACAGCTTCGGTAGTTTTTTTGTTCAACTATCGCGGCTGGAACAAGCCAGGGAAGGAGGAGATATGGCGCGTTGCGTTATTTGCGGGACCAAGGAATCGTTTGAGCGGACTACTTACAATCAGGAGTTGGGAGGGCAGGTCTGTTCCCGTTGCCAGACGATAGGACATGCGGGAGGCAATGCGGCCGCGGCGGACGCCGATCCATTAAGTGCCAACCACCCCAACATTCTGATGGTGGGCGTGCTTGCAAATTATGCGGTATCAGTAACGGAAACCACCGCTTTAACCAGCGTTTATAACAGTCCGCATAACGACAGCGCACCGGAAAATATTTGGGGCGTAGGTCTTAGTGCCCGACACCAAACCCTACCTCATACCAACATCGTTATCGTCTTCACGCGTAATGTGAATGCTCTTGTCACAGAGTTCAGAGTGTATGGCATAGGCAGGCATACCGGTTCGGCAGGAAATCATAACTACAAAATATTACGTTGGACCGGCGGCTTCTTTCGGGTAACCCGACTTTGAGACCCACTCAAGGCCACGGATAAGCCGCCAACTCCACACCCTGCTTACCCAACTTGCTAACCAGTTCCCGCCTGAACGCCACCAAATCTTTCACCGGAACCGATCT
>DATLII010000750.1:0-1785 GCA_035539495.1 Dongiaceae bacterium | reverse complement strand
CATTGGTGTCGCGGTGCAGCAATTCTGTCAGCAGCGTACGGGAATCCTGGTCGTCGAAAATAGAAAAACCGTTCTTCAGCCCCAGCAGTTTCAGTTCCTTGCGGATGATATTCAGACCCAGGTTATGAAAAGTGGAAATCGTCAGGCCGCGCGCCTGTTTGCCTTTGATCAATTGGCCTACGCGCTCTTTCATTTCGCGCGCCGCTTTATTGGTGAAGGTGACGGCCACAATGCGATGAGCGGGAATGTCGCACTGCTCCACCAGCCAGGCGATCTTGCGGGTGATGACGCTGGTCTTGCCCGAGCCGGCCCCGGCCAATACCAGCAGGGGACCGTCGATGTATTTCACGGCTTCGGATTGACGGGGGTTCAACTGGCTCACGGACTGGCTCTCTCGGGCTTGATGCGGCGTTCCCGCGCGGGGGAGGGGCGAAATTGTACCTGTCCGCTGTTAATTTTGGGTATCAAACTGTCAGCCCGGTTCATTGGAACGGCCTGGTGGATTGGCGTATGCTTGCCGCACCCGGCGCCCGGTGGCTTGTTGGTCACCGCCTGGACGTCCGACATAATCATTCAGAAAACAGTAGTTTAGCAGCAGGGGGAAACACATGAGCGACGTTAATTTCCGGCTCGATGGCAAGGTGGCATTGATTACCGGCGCATCCAGCGGCTTCGGCCAGTTTTTCGCACCGGCATTGGCCCGTCAGGGTGCGAAGGTGGTAGTGGCGGCACGGCGGCGCAACCCTCTGCTGGCTCTGGAGGAGAAGATCGAATCCGACGGTGGCAAGTGCCTGGCCGTGGCCATGGACGTTACGGATCGCGCCTCGGTGCAGGAAGCCCTGAACCAGGCCGAAGCCGCTTTCGGTTGCGTGGATATCCTGATCAACAACGCGGGCATCGGCGACAGCAACGCCATGTTCGATGTGAGCGCCGAGGAATGGGACCGGGTCATGTCCACCAACCTGACCGGCGCCTTCAACACCGCGCAGGAAGTCGCTCGCCGCATGAATCAGCACGGCAAGCACGGCAGCATCATCAATATCGCGTCGGTACTGGGTCTGCGGGTGGCCAGCCACCTGACCGCCTACTGCGCTTCCAAAGCCGGCTTGGTGCAACTGACCAAAGCCATGGCCCTGGAGTTGGCTCGTTACCAGATCCGAGTCAACGCCATCTGTCCCGGTTACTTCCTCACTGATATCAACCGCGATTTCATGGACAGCGAAGCCGGCAAGAGCATGATCAAACGCGTACCGCAGCGCCGCCTGGGTGATTTGAGCGAATTGCTGGGTCCCTTGTTCCTGTTGGCATCTGATGCTTCGTCGTTCATGACCGGTTCGATTCTGTCGGTCGATGGCGGCCACTCCGTCAGCACACTTTGAACTATGGGCCCCTTTTAATTAGAAAGAGGGGCTTTTTTGTGCGCGGCTCTTTTTTGAATTTGACTCATTTTTTGAATAGAGGGAAAACAGCATGGATTTCTTTTTGTCGGATGAAATTGAACAGACCCGCCTGCAGGTGCGCGATTTCGTGCAGCGGGAAGTCATTCCGTTGGAAACCGATCCCGCCAATTTCGACGAGCATGAAAACCTGAAAGAAAGCGTGGTCGCAAAGCTGCGCGAAAAATCCAAGGCGCTGGGCCTGTGGGGCTTTCAGGTACCGAAAATTTACGGTGGACGTGAGTTGGGCGTAGTGGGAATGGCTGCGCTGTATGAAGAAGCCGCCCGTTCGCCGTTCGGTCCGGTAGCGTTCAACTGTGCACCGCCGGATGATGGCAACATGATGGTG
>DATLII010000749.1:0-3867 GCA_035539495.1 Dongiaceae bacterium | reverse complement strand
GTCGGCGGTTATGGCGGTCAGATTGGTTCAAGTGCTTCAAATGCTCGTGCGGTCAGCGATGCCGAGCTGATCGATATCCTGTCGCGCATTCAAGTCGGCCAGCGCCAGATGCAGGAGTTCGTGAGCGGCAAGATTCAGGTTCAGAAGATCGACCTGCGCAACACGCTGAACAATGCGCTGCTCCAGCGCGAGAATGATCACGGCCCGGAAAAAGTCACCGACACCGATGCTGACGTCATCAATCTGGTGGCCATGTTGTTCGATTTCATCCTGGATGACGACAACCTGCCGGTGCCGGTGAAAGCGCTGATCGGCCGTCTGCAAATTCCGTTGCTGAAAGTGGCGATCAAAGATAAGGGCTTTTTCAACCGCGGTGGTCATCCTGCCCGCAAGCTGCTGAATGAGCTGGCGCGTGCTGGCATCGGTCTGTCGGAAGACAGCGACCAGCTGCAGAAAGACATGGTGTTCAAGAAAATTCAGGCCACCGTGCAGCGGATTCTGAGCGACTTCAACGACGACATGTCGCTGTTCGACGAATTGCTGCACGACTTCAACCAGTTCATGCAAACCGAAGTGCGTCGCTCGCAAATGATCGAGCAGCGTACCAAGGCGGCGGAAGAGGGCAAGGCCAAGACCGAGCTGGCGGAAAAAACAGCTCTGGAAGTGGTGAACAAACGCATCGATGGCCGCACGGTGCCGGCGGTGGTGGTGCGTCTGCTGACCACTGGCTGGGTGGGTGTGCTGAAACTGATTTACCTGAAATACGGCCCTGAGAGCACCAATTGGCAGGGCGCGGTAAAAACTATCGATCACCTGCTGCTGAGTGTGACTCCTCCCGCAGGTGAAGCTGAACGGAAGAAACTGTTCAATGTGGTGCCTGTACTGCTGAAAAATCTGCGTCAGGGCTTGAACAGCATTTCCTTCAACCCGTTCGAGTTGGGCGAAATGTTCGCCGAGCTGGAACAGGTACAGATGCAGATCCTGCGTGGTGAAACGCCGGAGCATGTGGAAGAGAAGAATCCTGATCCCGCTCGCGCTCTGGTTGCCGCTGTGACCGAGGATATGGAGCGGATGGGCGCCGCGCCGATGGTACAGCGCAAGGCCGTGGTGACCCAACTGGATATCACCCGTCCACGCGAGGAACCCCAGTTCGCGCCTCTGGCTGAGAACGATCCTTTCCTGGAAAAAGCCAAGCATCTGAATGTGGGTGCCTGGTTCGAATTCCGCAATGATGCCGGCGTGAAAACCCGTGCCAAGCTGGCGGCCCATATCAAGTCCGCCGACAAACTGATTTTTGTGAACCGCACCGGTGTGAAGATCGATGAGAAAAGCACGCTGGGTGTAGCGCACGCGCTGAAAAATGGCGAAGTAACCCTGATCGAGGATTCGCAACTGTTCGACCGCGCGCTGGAGAACGTGATTGGCAACCTGCGTAAAGTGCGGCACGCCAATCTGTAAACGATTTTGTGACTCTTAGAGTGTGTCATCCGGGGCTGTCGTGAGACAGCCCCTTTTTATTGTGGCTGAAATGGTGGGCTACTGGGGTCTGTACCCGCGACTCGGCCGGCGCATGCTATCTTTGCAAAATCGGCTGTCTTGAATCGAGACAAACTATTCTGAGTCATTTCCCTGGAGCCCGACTTCCTTGACTGACGCTGTTTCACCCACCATGACCGCACCTGTCATTCATCAGCACCGCCTGGAGTCGGCCCGTCAGGTGGCGTCCCCCAACTTCAACACCCGCCCGGACGGTTGTGAGCCCGATCTGCTGGTTCTCCACAGTATCAGCCTGCCGCCAGGGGAATTCGGTGGGCCGGCCATCGAGCAACTGTTTACCAACTGCCTGGCGGCGGACGGCCATCCGTATTTCCTGGGCATCCATCAGCTGCGGGTATCCGCTCATTTGCTGGTCCGCCGCGATGGCAGTCTGGTGCAGTTCGTGCCCTTCGATCTGCGGGCCTGGCACGCGGGACAGTCGGCCTATGAAGGGCGAGAAAATTGTAACGATTTCTCAATCGGTATCGAGCTGGAGGGTACCGATACCGATCCCTTCGAAATGGCCCAGTACAACAGCCTGGCTCAAGTGATTCGTAGCCTGCTGAACACCTATCCCAGCCTGTCTCGCCGGAGAATTACTGGCCATTCCGACATCGCCCCAGGTCGCAAGACGGACCCGGGCACCGGCTTCGATTGGGCATTGCTGAACCGCTTGCTCGACCGTCTTTCAGATGGGACTGAGCTTACCCCCTGAGGGCAGTCCCGCTTGCTCATGACCGCACCGTCTAAGAACCGGCGGAAAAATCTGTTAGGCTTAGGAAATCATGATCTTGGCAAGACCCTGGATACACTTGAACTTGGGAACAACTGGCTAAATTTGGCTGGATTAATTTGGAAGGGAGCGCTCGATGACCTTACTGGCACTTCTGCTGGCACTGTGGGCAGTGAAGGAAGCCTATGTGCCTGCATATTTTGCTGTCGGTCAGTGGGGTATCGCGTATCTGAACCGTTTTCAGCAGCAATCCTTCTTGCAATCGATGCATCCCGCAGCGGGTTATGGCCTTTACGTGTTGCCGCCCACGCTGTTGGGTTGGCTGGTGGGCACTTATCTGGATGGGTGGGTGTTCACTGTGACGGGAGCAGTGCTGGCGGTGTTGCTGCTGGTCGCGTGCCTGGACTTTCGCAAGGTGGAAGCGACCCTGGTGCCCTTCCTGAAGCGTTGGCGCGGCAAAGAGTGGCAGTCGGCTTATGAGCACGGCTCCCAGAGTTTCGATTACGGCCGCATGGTGAGCCCATCGGAACTGATCAACCAGACCGTGACCCAATATTGGGTGCGGGTGAACCAGACGTTGTTCGCGCCCCTGTTCTGGTACGGTATTTTCGGCCTGGGCGGTTTGTCGTTGTACCTGTTCACGGTGTTATTGCCCCGGGTTCCCGATCCCCAAACTGACACGCCGTCGGCCTGGAAAAAAATCGGGATCGAATTTTTGCATGCGATGGATGGCGTTCCTGCCCGAGCGGTGGCCATGACCATTGGATCACTCTGCTTTAACGGCAAGGCCTTTGCGGTCGCCGTTCGACGCTTTCGCGCCACCGACCGCGAAGCGGAAATCGTGCTCAAACTGGCGGTGAAGATGGGATTGGATTTCAAGGATCTGCCTGTGGACGAGGATGAACTGGCGTCGGAAGGTGTCCGCCGTGTTCATGCGTCGCAGGATCTGCGCGGTAACGTTCTGATCTTCTGGATCGTCGTCATTGCGATCCTCACCATCATCAGCTGAATCAAGGAGCCTCTGAATAACGTAGCGAGCGCAGCAAAGACAAGGCAAAAACGGGCGAAAAACCGCAGTTTACATTGAGTAAATGAGGATTTTGAGCACGTTTTTAACGCAGTATTTGCAAGCGCAGCAGTTATTCAGAGGCTCCGCTGCTGAATCAGTAGAGCATTACATCACTGTGCCCGGCGGGCGTTGCACCAAATCGGTGACGCCTTCCTATACTGTTAACCATGCAGTAGGGACCGGCAGGGCGCGGTACTGCCACAAGCAACCCCCAAAACTCAAAAAGTTTTGCAATACCAGGAGCTGTATTGAATGACCCGTGAACGTTTTTATGATGATGTCGACCCGGTGGAAACCCAGGAATGGATCGACGCGCTGGATTCGGTGCTGGAAAACGTAGGCCCCGAACGCGCCACCTACCTGCTGGACCGCCTTGCTGAACGGGCCCGCATTGCGGGCGTGCAGCAGACTCGACTCACCACGCCCTACCTGAACACCATCCCTGTCGAAAAAGAAGCCACTTTTCGTGGCGATCTGTACCTGGAGCGTCGTATCCGCTCGCTGATCCGCTGGAATGCGCTGGCGATGG
>DATLII010000748.1:0-14273 GCA_035539495.1 Dongiaceae bacterium | reverse complement strand
GGCAGATATGACCGCTGGTTTCACCCAGGGACGGCCGCAGACGCTGGCGCGACAGTTCCATCAAACCGAAGCGGGAGATGCGTCCAATCTGCACCCGGGCCCGGTCCAGTTCCAGCGACTCGCGCATGCGGTTTTCCACTTCGCGCTGGTTGCGGTTGTTGGTCATGTCGATGAAATCGACCACGATCAGGCCGCCAATATCGCGCAGACGCAACTGGCGAGCGATTTCTTCCGCTGCTTCCAGGTTGGTGTTGAACGCGGTCTCCTCGATGTCCGCACCCTTGGTGGCTTTGGACGAGTTGATGTCGATGGAAACCAGCGCTTCGGTGGGGTCAATTACGATAGAACCGCCTGACGGCAGTTTCACTTCCCGCTCGAACGCCGTTTCGATCTGGGATTCGATTTGGTAGCGGTTGAACAGCGGGATGTTGTCCTGATACAGCTTGATCTTGTTTTCGTACTGCGGCATTACCTGGCGTACGAAATTGACGGCTTCGTTGAACACCTCTTTGGTGTCCACCAGCACTTCGCCGATATCCTGGCGCAAGTAGTCGCGAATGGCGCGGATGATGACGTTACTTTCCTGATAAATCAGGAACGGAGCGACACGGCCTTCCGATGCTTGCGTGATGTTTTCCCACACAGTCAGCAGGTAATCCAAGTCCCACTGCAATTCCTCGACGCTGCGGCCGATACCGGCGGTGCGAATGATCACGCCCATATCTTCTGGCAGCTTGAGGGCACCCATTACATCTTTCAACGCCGTGCGTTCATCACCGTCGATACGGCGGGAAATACCACCGGCACGAGGATTGTTCGGCATCAAAACCAGATAACGGCCCGCCAAACTGATGAAAGTAGAAAGGGCAGCGCCTTTATTACCGCGCTCTTCCTTGCCCACCTGGATAATGACTTCCTGGCCTTCATGAATCACGTCCTTAATCGTGAAACGGCCTTGGATATCGCGGGGGCTTTTAACGAAATATTCGCGAGAGATTTCTTTCAACGGCAGAAAGCCGTGGCGTTCGGAGCCAAAATCCACAAACGCCGCTTCCAGGCTGGGTTCAACCCGGGTGATGCGACCTTTGTAGATGTTGGATTTTTTCTGTTCACGGGTGCGGTGTTCGATATCCAGATCATAAAGCTTCTGGCCGTCCACCAGTGCGACGCGGAGTTCTTCCGTGTGTGTCGCATTGATCAACATTCTTTTCATGTATTGTGAGTTCCAGCAATAAGTGCGTGCTGAAAGCGGAAGAGGGCAGGATTACGGTGGGCTACGCGTAGGAACTGTACATACATCACGGATGCAAGAGCAAAACGGCCAACTGTCGCATGGCGGTATTGCAAACGCATGAACAGCCCGATGGGGCTGCGGATCATTGGCTCCCCCGGATGATGTCCGGCAGGAGTTCGAATATGTACGGTTTCTTATCGTCAATTTGCCGGGCGGCGGCATTTCACGCCAGCCACCCCATCCAACCATGATGCCCGTCTCTGATCGCGCTGTGAGTGCCATTGCGCGATGCCTGCCGGAGCGTTTGAATCAGGTCAGATTGTCAGTAATCGTTTGCTGTTCCACGTCAGACGCTGTTTAACGTTCACGGTGCCACCGATTCAGCGAGTACCGTACCATCATTGGTTTTAAACGTGCGTTTGTTTGAATCCGGGTTGACTGCCAGGTACGACCGGGGCCCGGATTCGGCGCCTGGAGTAAGGATGCATGAGAATTAGGTGATCGACTGTAACCTGAGTAGAATGGTCATCCCTTTTGGGGACCGGCTAAGGTGCCGGTTGAAGTTTTTCACTCTGCTAAGCCATGCATGCTTTTTCGAGGCACCTGGGAATATAGCAGGAATTGTTAGCCCCATCAAACAGATAGCAATAACCTCTTGATTCTTCATGAATGCCGGTGACACCCCCATAAAAGTCCAACAGATCGAAATCGACGCCGACCAGGTCGGGCAGCGTGTCGATAATTTCCTGGTCAACCGATTGAAAGGTGTACCGAAATCAGCCATTTACCGCATGATTCGCAAAGGTGAGGTGCGGGTCAATAAAGGCCGTATCAAGCCTGAATACAAGCTGGAGCAGGGCGACATCGTACGGATTCCACCAGCCCGCACCGCACAACGTGACGAGGCGCCGGTATTCGTTGGCGACCAGTTGAAAACCCGGCTCGAAGCCTCCATTTTATTCGAGGATGGCGGCCTGATCGTACTCAACAAACCTTCAGGATTGGCGGTGCATGGGGGCAGTGGCCTCAGCCTGGGTGTAATCGAGGCGTTGCGGCAAATTCGCCCCCAGCAGAAATTCCTGGAGCTGGTACATCGACTCGATCGGGATACTTCCGGCGTGTTGCTGGTGGCCAAGAAGCGCAGCGTGCTGCGCCGGCTCCATGATGATCTGCGCGAAGGCCGGGTGGAGAAGACTTACATGGCGCTGCTATATGGACGCTGGAATGGTCTTCAGCACCGGATCGAAGCGCCCCTGAAGAAGTTCGATCTAGCGTCGGGGGAGCGGGTGGTGCGGGTGTCCCAGGAGGGCAAGCCGTCCTTGACGCTATTCGAGCAGAAACGTCTGTTCGCCCAGGCCACCTTGGTGGAAGCCAAACCAGTTACCGGTCGCACCCACCAGATTCGGGTTCATGCTCAATTCGCTGGTCACCCTATTGCCGGTGACGACAAATATATTCCCCGGGAGCAGGATGCCCTGTTCCGGGAAAAGGGTTTGAAACGACTGTTCCTGCATGCCTTCCGCATCGAGTTCGATGATGGTGAGGGCCAGCGCTTGCGTTTCGAAGCCCCCCTGCCAGCCGACCTGAAGGCCGTGCTGGATAAATTGCCGTAGCAGTCCATTGCAGTGACTGTCTATCTATTCAGTGAGAGATGTAGCCTTAAATGACGCCTTTTCAACTGGTGGTTTTCGACTGGGATGGCACCTTGATGGATTCTTTGGCGCGCATTGCCGGCAGCATGCAGGCGGCGGCCATTGATCTGGGGATTGAACCTCGCACCCGCGAAGCAGTGCACGACATAGTAGGTTTGGCTTTGGATGAGGCCATCGCCCGTCTGCACCCGGAGTTGGATGCCACCGGTATCCGTCATATGCATGACCGCTACGCCCATCACTATGTCGAGGGCGACAAAACGCCTAGCCCGTTCTTCACTGGCGCCCGCGAATTGTTACACGCTCTTCATGAAGGTGGCGCATTGCTCAGCGTGGCCACCGGTAAAAGCCGCAAGGGGCTCGACCGCATTATGACGGCTCACGGCGTCGGCCCACTGTTCCACAGTTCCCGCTGCGCCGATGAAACCCGTTCCAAGCCGCAGCCGGACATGCTGTTGGAAATTCTCGACTATCATGGATTGCAACCGGCCCAGGCCGTCATGATCGGTGACACTGAGTTTGATCTGGAAATGGCGTTCCGTGCCGGTGTGCCGTCGGTTGGTGTCACCTGGGGCGCTCATGATATAAATCGGCTCCGACGTCACCAGCCGCGGATTTGTGTGGATACCGTTGCCGAGTTGTCGAACTGGCTGCGCAATCCCATTGTCTGATGCGCCGTTACTTTTAGAGTGAATGCTCGTTCAAGCAAAGCTTGGCCATCCATATTGGTCGCCGTACAGCCGTACATAAGCCGGGTTACAAAAGGTAGGTTAAATGGATCAGAATCAGAATACACACAACCGTAACAACAATGACCGCGATCGCAATCGTGGCAATTTCAATCGGCCGAAATCCAGCAAGGAATGGAAGCTGATCGAAAAAATGGTGACCTCCGCTCAGGACGAACAGCGCAAATCCCGGCGCTGGGGAATTTTCTTCAAGCTGTTGACGCTGGGTTATCTAATTGTGGCGCTGTTGGTATTTAGCGCTGGCAAATGGGGTGATGGCGTTCCTAATAGCAGTAAAGATCACACCGCGTTGGTGGATCTGAACGGCATCATCATGGCGGACGCCGATGCCAGTGCTGATCGGGTGGTGAAAGGTTTGCGCGCAGCCTTCAAGGCTGAGCATGCCAAAGGTGTGGTGCTGCGGGTGAACAGTCCCGGTGGTAGCCCGGTGCAATCGGGCATGGTGTACCGTGAAATCCGCCGTCTCAAGAAAGAGTATCCAGATAAGAAAATCTATGCAGTCATCACCGATGCCGGTGCATCTGGAGCGTACTACGTATCGGCGGCGGCCGATGAAATTTACGCGGATCCAGCCAGCCTGGTAGGTTCCATTGGTGTGGTCAGCGATGGTTTCGGTTTTGTCAGTGCCATGGATAAGCTGGGCGTAGAGCGTCGCGTTTACACCTCAGGTGACAATAAAGCGATGCTGGACCCATTTCAACCGGTGGACGAACAGCAGAAAGCGTATTTTTCCTCGATCCTCACCGACGTACACCAGCAGTTCATCGATGCCGTGAAAGAAGGGCGGGGCGATCGTCTGAAAGATGACCCCACCATTTTTTCCGGCCTGTTCTGGTCCGGCCGGCAAGCACTGGAGTTGGGTTTGATTGACGGTCTGGCCAGCCCCGGTCAGGTGGCGCGGGAGATGATTGGCCAGGAAGAAATCGTCGACTACACGCCGCAAACAAGTCCGTTGGATGCATTGGCCGGCAAGCTCGGCGTTACCATGGCCGATCGTTTCATGACGATGATGGGCATGGGTAATGTCCGGTTGCAGTAAAATGTTGGCTTGATCATCAAATAAAAAAGGCAGCTCAGGCTGCCTTTTTTATTTGTGGGAAATGCTGTATTCGTTTGTACGATACGCCGTTTCTGTTTTTATCCGCTATTTACTTCAGAATGCTCAAGCGCACAGCAAACGGTTGATGATCTGATCCAGTGTCGATTGCAGTTGCAAGTGATCGACATACACGTGGCCATCTTCAGTCACGCGAGTCGGTAACCAGCTCAAGCGCACCAGCATGAAACCATGCACGCAGCCAGCGAAATCCTCGGCCGACAATTTCACGCCATCTTTGCAGGCTTTATCAATCAAATGCTGCAACCGCACCAGCATGTCACGCATGTCGCTGGGCAGCGCGAAATTCTGATTCACGGCGGCGCGGTGATTCAGTGGATCGTAACCCATGGGCACGGAATGATCCCGCAGCATCAGGCGAAAATACGCAGGATGTTCTCCCAGCATTTTCAGCAGATCCTGTGCGCTGCGTTTGAGTGTTTCGATGGGCGCTTCACCGGGGCGGGCAATATACAACTGACCAATGCCTTTGCTGATGCGCGAACCCATTGCGGCAAGAATATCTTCGCGGCCACTGAAGTGCGCGTAGACGGACGGCAACTTGATTCCAATTTTATCTGCTACATCCTGTAATTTCAGATGCTCAATACCGTGCAGCGCCGCCAGCGATTCTGCTTCGTCGATAATTTTTTCTTTGGTATTTCTGCGCCGCGGTTTATTTGCCAAATCTTCGGACATTCGGAATTGCCTCGCCACTCATGGCATGCGACTACTGCTCGCATACCGTTGAACCTAACATTATAAGTGTAGACGTCAGCCGAAGATTGTTCAGAAATTAACAAAAAAAATTACGGTAACTGGATGCCTGCGGTCTCCAGCATTTCCACTAACCTGATTAGGGGTAGTCCAATCAACGTGTTAGGGTCACGTCCTGCCAGGCGACTGAAGAGTGCGATACCAAAACCTTCGGATTTAAAACTGCCGGCGCAGTTGTAGGGCGTTTCCTTTTTAAGGTATCGCTCGATTTGTGCATCACTCAGGTTGCGAAAATGAACCTGAAACAATTCGACGTCCAACTGATAACGCGCCGTAGTCGCATCATAAAGACAGAGGCTGGTAAAAAAAGTGACCTGCTTTCCGCTACTGTTCTTCAGTTGCTGAAAAGCGTTCTCGAAATTACCCGGCTTGCCGTTGATTTTACCGTCCAGCACGGAAACCTGATCACTGGCAATAATCAGCGAATTCCGATGCGCCTTTGCCACTGCTTCGGCCTTTGCCAGTGCGAGGCGTTGCACCAAGTCTTTTGGCGTCTCTGCTGGTAAGGGTGTTTCATCAATATCCGGCGAGCAGGTGCCGAACTGCGGCAGCAGTTTTTCCAGCAGTTGCCGGCGAAAAGGAGAACTCGAACCCAGGACGATTGATTGCACAGGGAACTCCAGGAAAATCAGAGATTAAGTTGCGTCTATAGCGACCAGAGCGGACAATCGCCGTCGCTGCAGCCGGGCCGCATGTTCGCATAGCCTGAAATGCGGTTCCAGCCCGTAAAATCCCTGTCAAATGCTTTGACAGGTCAAGACCTTGTCAATAGAATGGCGCGCTTATGTTTGAGCACCCTCTGCCTTCCACCATAAAACCCCTCAAACTGGCACGCCAGCAGGGCAAGCTGAAGGGCTTCATGCCTCTGACGCAGCTTCCCGCGTTGTTGGCTGACGGCTCGGAGCCCGAGGGTCGGGTGGAAGCTGATTTACAGCTGGAAATGCAGGGTCGCTGGCCAGTATTGCACGGCGTGGCAAATGCCAGCCTGAAAATGCAGTGTCAGCGGTGCTTGGAAGCAGTGGTTGTCCCTCTGCATGCGGATATTTCGCTGGGATTCGTGCAATCAGAGGAAGCCTTGGAACAATTGCCGGAAAATCTCGAGCCCTTCCTGCTGGAAGAGGAGGAGATTCCCCTGGCAGATGTGCTGGAGCAGGAATTGATTTTGGCCCTGCCCATCGTTGCTTATCACCCGGAGTGCCAGCATGCACCCTATGAGTCTGGTGAAGAAGTGACGGAAACAGCCGACGAAAAGCCTAATCCCTTCAAAGTGCTAGAGCAGCTGAAGGGTAATGTGAAGAAATCCGATCCATAACAGATCTGATATAACAGCGTTGCAAAGCGAGTCAGGAGCAAACCATGGCAGTTCAGAAAAGCCGTAAAACCCGTTCCAGGCGTGGTATGCGTCGTGCACACGATGCGTTGATCAAGCCCACCCTGTCCGAAGACGTGACCACTGGTGAAGTGCATCGCCGTCACCACGTGACGCCCGATGGTTTCTACCGCGGCCGTCAGATCATTGCCGGAAAAGACGACGAATAACATCACCTTATGGTGACCCTTGCGGTTGACGCAATGGGCGGGGACCAAGGTCCCCGGATAACAGTACCCGCAGTTTTGCAGGCGCTCTCCGCGCGGCAGGATTTGCGGGTATTGTTGTTTGGTCGCCAGCAGGAAATTGCCGCTGCAATCGACAGCGCACCTTATCCCTCCTCTGATCGCCTGCAAATCATTCATGCCGATGACGTGATCGGTACGGCCGAATCTCCCTCCCTGGCATTGCGCGCCAAAAAGCAGTCATCCATGCGATTGATGTTGGATGCTCTCGATGAAGGGCGGGTGGATGCCTGTGTCAGTGCTGGCAACACCGGTGCGCTGATGGCTATTAGCCGACATGTGCTGAAAATGTCGGACGGCATCGAACGGCCGGCCATTGTGTCGGCTCTGCCTCGCAGAGATGGCCGGCATACTTTTATTCTGGATTTGGGTGCGAACGTGGGCTGCGACTCCGAACAGTTGCACCAGTTTGCACGCATGGGACGTGCGGTGGCCCGAGTGTTGGACAGCCTGGAAAATCCGCGCATCGCGCTGCTGAATATCGGCAGTGAGGACAGCAAGGGCAACGATCAGGTCAAGCTGGCCCAGGAATTGATTCGGGCAGACAGCCAACTGAATTATGTTGGTTTCGTTGAAGGTACTGATCTGTTCAGTGATCGCGCTGATGTCGTGGTATGCGACGGTTTTGTTGGCAATGTCGCGCTTAAAACGGTGGAAGGGTTGGCCCGTTTTATCCTGGCGGAAATTCGCAGCACTTTCTCCAGCGACTGGTTTGGACGTCTGTTGGCCTGGCTGATCCGGCCCTATTGGCGACGAATCGAGGGCCGTATCAATCCGGGCCATTACAATGGTGCAGCCTTGATCGGGTTGCGAGGTGTAGTGGTGAAAAGCCACGGTAATGCAGGCGAGGCTGAATTTATGCAGGCGATGCTACTGGCGGCCCGTTATGCGGAAAAAAAACTGCCGGAACAGATCGAGCAAGAGCTGTGACTGTCTTTAGTTAAACATTCTAGGCGCGTTTACAGATTTTGTTACGCTTATGGCGAGCGCCCGCCAGCGTCCCTGAATAAGATGAGCGCTGTTTCATTCTGATTTCCCGAAGGACTATTCATGAGTAAGCAATTGGCGTTTGTTTTCCCTGGCCAGGGCTCCCAATCGGTAGGAATGCTGGCGGATCTGAATGCCGCGTTTCCCGTTGTGAAAGCGACATTTGACGAGGCGTCCGACGTGTTCGGTCGCGATATGTGGCAATTGGCGCAACAGGGGCCGGAGCAGGAACTGGCGCAGACTGAAATCACCCAGCCCATTATGCTGATTGCAGGTGTGGCGGTGTGGCGGGCTTGGTGTCAGGCGTCGTCAGTGCGACCAGCCGTTATGGCGGGCCATAGTCTCGGGGAATACACGGCCTATGTGTGTTCGGATGCCATTTCCCTGGCAGACGGTATCGTCTTGGTGAAGCGGCGTGGTGAACTGATGCGGGATGCCTGTCCCGGTGGTAAAGGCAAAATGGCGGCGATTCTGGGCATGGAAGATGCAGCGCTGATTGACGTCTGTGCGCAGGCAGCGCAGGGTGAAGTGGTGCAGGCGGTAAACTTCAATGCCCCGGGTCAGACCGTAATTGCAGGTCATTCCACCGCGGTGGATCGAGCCATCGAGCTGGCCAAACAGGCTGGTGCTCGCAAGGCCATGCCCCTGGCGGTGAGCGTGCCTTGCCATAGCGATTTGATGCGTGCCGCCAGTGAAGATCTGGCCGCGCAGTTGTTTGCCACCAAAATTCATACGCCGGCCATTCCGGTAGTGAATAATATCGACGCCAAGGTTGAGCTGAGTCCGGAAGCCATTCGCGAAAAATTGATTATTCAGCTGTACAGCCCGGTGCTTTGGGTGGATTCCGTGAAAACTATGGCGGAACGGGGAGCGACAACCGTGGTGGAATGTGGCCCCGGCAAAGTGCTGAGCGGCATGAACAAGCGTATCGTGCGTGAACTGGAAGTGCTGGCCACTCAGGACAAGTCTTCTTTTGACGCTACGCTGACCGCAGTCGCAGCGCTGCCAGCTTGACCCATTTCATTTCGTAAAAATCACATAAAAAGAGTAGGGAACCATGTCTCTGGAAAACAAAGTGGCGCTGGTCACTGGCGCAACCCGCGGTATCGGTAAAGCCATCGCG
Source organism: Dongiaceae bacterium (assembly GCA_035539495.1). GTDB lineage: Bacteria > Pseudomonadota > Gammaproteobacteria > Pseudomonadales > Ketobacteraceae > Ch67. The sequence continues at coordinate 5,041 of DATLII010000748.1, read as the reverse complement.
GAAGGACTGTTGAAATTGGGCGCCACTGTCGTGGGTACTGCGACCACCGAAGAAGGTGCAAAGCGCATTACCGACTACATCCAGGCCGCCGGTGGCAAAGGGCAAGGTTACTGCCTGAATGTGACGGATACAGCCAGCATTGAGCAGGTTTTGGGTGCGATTAAAGAAGTGTATGGCGCTCCCCTAATTCTGGTGAATAACGCCGGCATCACTCGCGACAATTTGATGCTGCGGATGAAAGACGAAGAGTGGGAGCAGGTGCTGGATACCAATCTCACATCGATTTATCGTCTGAGCAAAGGTGTTCTGCGGGATATGACCAAAGCACGCTGGGGCCGCATTATCAGCATCAGTTCCATCGTGGGTTCCATGGGCAACGCCGGACAGGCCAATTACAGTGCTGCCAAGGCCGGCCTGGAAGGATTCACCCGTTCCCTGGCGCGCGAGATCGGTTCTCGTAATATTACTGTGAATGCAGTGGCCCCGGGTTTCATCGATACCGACATGACCAAGGACCTGCCGGAAGCCAATAAACAGGCCATGCTGGCGCAGATTCCTGTCGGTCGTCTGGGTCAGCCCCAAGAGATTGCAGATGCTGTTTGCTTTTTGGCCCGCGAAGAATCTGGTTACATTACCGGGGCAACAATTCCTGTTAATGGCGGTATGTATATGTGATATAGTGGCCGCACTGTTTTGACGGGGGTGTCAGGGGCTGCGGCCATGCAATCCGAAAGACAGGTCTCGCTCGCTCGGGATTGTGCTTTATCAAAACTGACACAGTGTTTCATTTAAACTATAAAACCCTCGAACTCGAAGGGAAAAATCACAGGAGACAAGAGCCGTATGAGTAGCAATGTCGAAGAACGCGTCAAGAAGATTGTGGCTGAACAGCTTGGCGTCAAACTGGAAGAAGTAACCAACGATGCTTCTTTCGTAGAAGATCTGGGGGCTGATTCTCTCGACACAGTTGAGCTGGTTATGGCTCTGGAAGAGGAATTCGAAACCGAGATTCCTGACGAAGAAGCTGAGAAGATCACCAAGGTTCAAGAAGCCATCGACTACGTCCTGGCTCACGTCTGATCTTGATGCTCCGCACAAAAAGCCGCTGTATTCCAGCGGCTTTTTTGTTGCTGCGCCAGTCGTGTAGATTGTAAGTAAAGTCTGGTGCGTAAAGTGTTGTGGTTCAACGGAATAACAGATCATTTCCGCGATAATACCGGAATCTGTTTTGACGAAATCTTTTGAAAGATATTTCATCTATATAACAGTAATGTAACGGGGGTACACTAATTTCCCGCGTTGCATTCATTGCATGCTGTTCAGCTGTACGCAGGTACCCAAGATTATTTTGCTGGAGGAAACGCCGTGTCAGGTCGCAGAGTCGTCGTAACCGGGATGGGGGCGATTACCCCGCTGGGCAATAGCGTGGGTGATACCTGGAAAGGGTTAGTCGAAGGTAAGAGTGGCATCAGCCTGATCGACCATTACGATGTGTCCCAGTACGCCACCAAGTTTGCCGGTCTGGTCCGTAACTTGGACGTTACCGAATATATGTCCGCCAAAGAGGCGCGTAAGATCGATCCCTTCATCCAATACGGTTTGGTGGCGGGCATCCAGGCGCTGCGGGATTCCGGTCTGGAGATCACCGACGAAAATCGTGGCCGTATCGGTGTGGCGGCGGGTTCGGGTATCGGGGGCATCGGCACCATCGAGAAGAATCATGATCAGTTGCTGGCGGGTGGTCCGCGCAAGGTGAGTCCTTTCCTGGTGCCGGGATCCATCATCAATATGATCGCCGGCAATCTGTCGATCATGTTCGGCCTGCAGGGCCCCAACTGGGCCATTACCACAGCCTGTACTACTGCCACGCACTGCATCGGTTATGCGGGCCGTTTGATTAAGTACGGCGATGCAGATGTCATGGTGGCGGGAGGCGGTGAATGCGGTTCCTCGCCGCTGGGTATGGCGGGTTTCGTGGCGGCCCGTGCTTTGTCCACTCGCAATGATGATCCGCAGAAGGCGAGCCGTCCCTGGGACAAGGACCGCGACGGCTTTGTGCTGGCGGATGGTGCCGGCATGCTGGTGCTGGAAGAATACGAACACGCCCGCAAGCGTGGGGCGAAAATTTACGGTGAACTGATTGGCTTCGGTGCCAGTGGTGATGCATTCCATATCACGTCGCCGCCGGAAGACGGCCGTGGCGCGGCGGATTCCATGCGTGCTGCGTTGCGCGATGCAGGATTGGCTCCGGAAGCGGTTCATTATGTGAATGCTCATGGCACGTCAACGCAGGCGGGTGATATCGCCGAAACCCGTGCGATCAAATCGGTGTTCGGTCCGGCGGCGTATTCCATCTCCGTCAGTTCCACCAAATCCATGGTGGGGCATTTGCTTGGTGCAGCGGGTGGTGTGGAAGCCGTGTTCAGTTTGCTGGCCCTGCAGGATCAAGTGGCGCCGCCTACCATCAACCTGGACAATCCCGAGGAAGGCTGCGATCTGGATTACGTTCCGCATGTGGCCAAGCAGCGCCAGATCGATGTGGTGATGTCCAACTCCTTCGGTTTCGGCGGCACCAACGGCACTCTGATTTTCCGACGTGTCTGAAACTCCCTTCATACCGGTCTGGATCGACGGGCAGCCCGCTGATGGGTTGCCCGTTACAGACCGCGGCCTGGCTTATGGCGACGGCCTGTTTGAAACCCTATTGATTACTGCTCGTGGCCCAGTGTTGGCCGATTACCATCTGGATCGGTTGGCGTTGGGCCTGCAGCGATTGGGATTGAACCTGACGCGCCAGCACGTGGAGAAGACCTTGCTGGCTTATCCTGGCTACCACCAGCCGGGCATCGTCAAGCTGATCGTGACGGCGGGCAGTGGTGGGCGGGGTTATCTGCGCGGTGATGCACGGCCTGTAACGCTGCTGTCCCATTTTCCCTTTCCTTCACACCCGGCTGCTTATTACGAGCAGGGTATTCGTTTATTTCCCTGTCGCACTCGGCTGGGTCGCAGCCCTGCGCTGGCAGGTTTGAAACACCTCAATCGTCTGGAGCAGGTCTTGGCTCGCAACGAATGGGGCAGCCTGGATGAGTATCAGGAAGGGCTGGTGTGCGATCTGGATGGACGTCCGGTCGAAGGAACCCTCAGCAACCTGTTCATTGTCGAAGGCAGTACTGCTCTGACACCACCGCTGGACAACTGCGGTGTGGCTGGCGTAATGCGGCGCTGGTTGCTGGAACAGTTGCCGGCAGCGGGGGTGCAGGTTAAAGAGACGCCAATCACACTGGAACGTTTTCGCCTTGCCGGAGAACGCTTTTTTTGTAACAGTGTCTTCGGCGTGTGGCCCGTGGCCCACTTCGAACAAGACCACCGGCCGGTCGGACCAGTGGCACGTCTGGCGCAACAGTTGATTCGGTCCCATTTCTTTTGATGAAACGATACTTGCTGACGCTTTACATGGCGGTACTGGTGCTTGCACTGGTAGGCGTCATTGGGCTGTTTTACCTGCATTTCTGGGGTGAAACGCCGATGCCTGTTACCGAGACGACAGTGGTGGAAGTGGAACCGGGTTCATCGGTTTACCGCTTGGCACAGCAGTTGGAGGATCGGCAGCTCGTCAACAGCGCCTTTGTTTTCCGCCTATATGGCCGCTTGCGTCAGCTGACCGGGATCATCCATTCTGGCGAATACGAGCTGACGCCGGGCATGACGCCTGCTGATCTGTATCGCAACCTGGCCAACGGGGTGGTTCTGCAATACACCGTGACGCTGGTGGACGGCCAGACCATCGAGCAATTCCGCAAAACGCTGCAATCCACGCCGAAGCTGGTGTACACCCTGGACAAAACCAATCTGGCGGATGTGGCCCGTGCTTGGGGAGCGTCGAGCCCCAGTTTGGAAGGCATGTTCTATCCGGATACTTATGTGTTCCGGCGTGGTGATTCTGATGTGTCGGTGCTGCAGCGGGCTTACCAGCGCATGCAACAGCAACTGGATGATGCCTGGACCCATCGCGCGCCGGATTTGCCGTACCGTAACAGTTATGAAGCGCTGATTATGGCCTCCATCGTTGAAAAGGAAACCGGTGTGGCGGACGAGCGTCCTCTGATTGCGGGCGTATTCGTCAATCGCCTGCGCAAGAGCATGCGGCTGCAGACCGATCCCACTGTGATTTACGGCATGGGTGAGCGTTACAACGGCAACATCACTAAGAACGATCTGCTGGCATATTCGCCTTACAATACCTACGCAATTGATGGCCTGCCGCCGACGCCGATTGCCAATCCGGGTCGCGCCGCGATTGAGGCAGCGCTGCATCCGGCGCCAACTGATGCGTTGTATTTCGTCGCCAAGGGCGATGGCAGCCATCATTTTTCCACGACGCTGGAAGCACACGAGAAAGCAGTGCAGGAATTCCAGATGAAACGTCGCTCTGATTACCGTTCCACGACGTCTCCTTGATTCACTCATCAAGTTCACCATAACAGGCCCTGCATGAAATCCGGTAAGCGCGGCAAATTTCTTACGGTGGAAGGCACCGAGGGAGTGGGCAAGACCACTAACATTGCGTTCATTCGCGCATGGCTGGAACGTAATGGCATCGACTATGTGGCGACGCGGGAGCCGGGCGGTACGCCGTTGGCGGAAGAACTGCGGTCGCTGCTGCTGCAACCGCGCGTTGAGAAAGTGCATGAGAATGCAGAGCTGCTGATGGTATTCGCTGCGCGCGCGCAACATCTGGCGCAGGTGATCGAGCCGGCATTGGCGCAAGGTCGCTGGGTGCTGTGTGATCGTTTTACGGATGCGACGTATGCCTATCAGGGCGGCGGTCGCGGCATGGACACCTCCACTATCGCATTGCTGGAAAATCTGGTGCAGAAAACGCTGCGTCCGGATGCAGTGCTTCTGCTGGATATTCCTGTGCAATTGGGCCTGGAACGGGCGCGGGGCAGAGGTGAGCTTGATCGTTTCGAGCAGGAAGATATTGCGTTCTTCGAACGAGTAAGGGCTGCGTATTTGAACCGCGCCGCGCAGGATTCTCGCT
>DATLII010000747.1:0-3597 GCA_035539495.1 Dongiaceae bacterium | reverse complement strand
AATCACTTCAACTCAAACTTCGTCAATTCCAACTGGAATTCATCCGTATCATCGATCTGATGCACTTTCACCGGAATCGACGGGTACTGATGATGCAGCCAGATTTCCGTTTTGCGTTTCGGGTTTGCGTGTATGCGTTTCAAATGCCAGGTCTGGATCTTGCCCAAATCCGTTTCCAGCACCGGCTGATCAATCAATTCCAGTTTATTTGCCTCGATACCCTTTTTATCCGCTTCCAGATATTCGATCTCCGGTGTTCCTGCCAACAACAATTGCGCCAGCACGATGCTGCCCGACAACGGATCTTGTGCACCGACCTGTAGATTGAATTGCCCCACGTCACCTTTATAGTCGAAGCTGGCCAGGTTGCGATTCCAATCAAAATCCAGGTTCACTTTCCGCCGCTTCATGAAAGTACCGCGGTCGGAGCGGTACAGTTGGGGTTGCAGTTTGCCATTCACCAAGGTGAATTCGCTCACTTCCTGCAGCGAGTAGATCAGCGCCTCGGCGGTGTATTGCAGACGATAGCGGCCACCGCCCAAGGATTGCAGTTCGCGTTTGCCCAGGTCGCCGACGGCGAAACCGTTGGCGCGGCCTTTGTACTGGGCGGAGAAAGGTTGCAATGCACCCTGGCTGACGGGCTCGGCAGCAGTGGCGGTGAAGGCCAGCATGGCCAGCATCAGGGCGGTCAGAAGACGGTAATGCGTCAGCATCAGAATGCCTCGGTGAGATCAAGTCCATTTAAGGGTAGCTGCTGGCCGTCCAGCAGGGCGCCATTGTCTGTGAGTTGGAGCTGTCCTGCGCAGAACAGTTTCACACAGGCGGGATATAAGCGGTGTTCCAGTCGTTGCACTTTGGCTGCGAGGGTTTCGGCATTGTCGTCTGCCGCAATGGCGACATGGGCGTGGCCGATCACAGCGCCACCATCCAGTTCGCAGCTGACAAAGTGCACGCTGCAACCGTGCTCCGCTTCGCCGGCTTCCAATGCGCGTGCGTGCGTATTCAAACCTTTGAACTTCGGCAGCAGCGACGGGTGGATGTTGATCAGTCTGCCGGAGAAATGTTGCACGAAGCCATCGGTGAGAATGCGCATGAACCCTGCCAGCACCACCAGCGCAGGCTGATACTGTTCGATCGTATCGCGCAGGGCGGCGTCGAACGGCTCGCGGCCGGCAAATTCCCGATGATCGATCACCCGGGTAAGAATGCCGTGACGTTGCGCCCGCTCCAGACCTTTGGCGTCGGGGCGGTTGCTGATCACGGCAGCGATGTGGCCGTTGATGCCGCCGCGTTCGATGGCGTCAATCAGTGCCTGCAGATTGGTGCCGCTGCCGGAGATAAGGACAACGATGGAAGCCGGTTGCATGAGCGGATCAGAGCCCGCTCAAAATAGTTTCCGGTTCCTGTTCCGAGCTGGTAACAATCTTGCCCACCACCCAGGCTTTTTCTCCCAGTTTGGTCAGTGCCTGCAGGGTTTTGTCGGCATCGGCCGCTGCTACGCAGATCACCATACCGACGCCGCAGTTGAATGTGCGGTGCATTTCGCGGATGTCCACATTACCGTTGCGCTGCAGCCACTGGAATACAGCGGGCAGTTCCCAGGATTGGGTGTCGATCACGGCGTTGGTGAATTCGGGCAATACGCGCGGCACGTTCTCCAGCAGACCACCGCCTGTGATATGGGCGAGAGCCTTCACATTCACTTGCTCGATCAGGGCCAGCAGATTTTTCACGTAGATGCGGGTGGGTTCCAGCAGCAGGTCGCGCAGGGGCTTGCCGTCCAGAACCTGATTCAGATCCGCTTTTACTACGTCGATGATTTTGCGAATCAGCGAATAGCCATTGGAATGGGGACCGGAGGAGGCGAGGGCGATCAGGGTGTCACCGGCCTGCACCTGCTTGCCGTCGATGATGCGGGACTTTTCCACCACGCCGACGCAGAAGCCGGCCAGATCATAGTCGTCGCCTTCGTACATGCCGGGCATTTCGGCGGTTTCGCCACCGACAAGCGCGCAGCCTGCCTGCTCGCAGCCGGCACCAATGCCGGTGATCACGCTGGCGGCGGTGTCCACGTCCAGGTGGCCGGTGGCGTAGTAATCCAGGAAGAACAGGGGCTCAGCACCAGTGACGATCAGGTCGTTGACGCACATGGCTACCAGGTCGATGCCCACGGTGTCATGCTTTTTCAGGTCGATGGCCAGGCGCAATTTAGTGCCCACGCCGTCGGTGCCGCTGACCAGCACCGGTTGTTTATACTTGGATGGAATCTCGCACAGGGCGCCAAAGCCCCCCAGACCGCCCAGTACTTCCGGGCGTTTGGTGCGTTTGGCCACGCCCTTGATGCGCTCGACCAGTTCGCCTCCGGCATTGATGTCGACGCCGGCGTCCTTGTAGCTGAGGGAAGTCGTGTTGGGCGCGGACGAGCTGGGAGTAGTCGGCTGCTTAGACATGAGGCGCGGGTCCCTATGGGGTTGAAAAGCGGTGGTTGCGTGATGCGAGATCGCACGCCGGCCTGGGCCGGCAAACAGGGGGCGTATTCTATCAGGACTTGCGGGCAAGCCCAATCGTTGGCCGGGCAGGTCGTGGTCGCTGTTCAGGTTTCAGTTTTATCCCCAGGGGCGACGTTGTAAACTGCGGCGTTCCGTGGATTCTCGAGGCATGCCAGGACGTTATGAAGAAACAGGCGCAGGGGTGGGTACTGGTGGCGTTGTGGGGGCTGTTGCTGGCGTTGTCCAGTCAGGCCTGGGCCAAGGAAGTGGGTGGGCTCTACAAGGCATCGGTGCCGGTAAAGGATCGCAGCGATGTTGAACGCAAGCGGGCCTCCGCGGAAGGTTTCATCCAGGTGCTGGTGAAGGCCAGCGGTGATTCCACCATTGGCCAGCAGGACGCCGTGACCGCCGCTATGGGCAACGCGGAAAAATTCATGTTGCAATACGGCTACGCCACCCGCAATGGCGAGACCGGCGAACCTCAGCCCGTACTGAACGTCGATTTCGACGGCAATGCCATCAATGAATTCCTGCGCCGCTCCGGCCTGCCGCTGTGGAGCAGCAACCGCCAGCCATTGCTGGTGTGGATGGCCTGGGAACAGGAGCTGGACCGGGACTTGGTCAGTGCCGAAGCGAACCCCGGTGCCCATCAGATTCTGCAGCAGGAAGCCACGCGTCGCGGCGTCTCCCTGATATTTCCCGCCTTTGATAGTGAAGATCGCTCCAGCGTATCCATTGGCGATGTCTGGGGCTTGTTCCCCGAGCCGGTGCTGGCCGCGTCCGCCCGTTACCAGACCCAATCGATCCTGATGGCGCGGGTAAAAGAAAGTGCCGGCTCGATCCAGATCAACGCCCTGTTTCATCTGGACGGCCAGAAAAACAGCCTGGATATCACCGAAACCGACAGTACCCGCGCCCTGCACCAGTTGCTGGATCAGGTGGTGGATCTGATGGGCGCCCACTACGCGTTGGTGTCGTCAAATCAGGGTCGCCAACAACTGATTCTGGATGTGGAAGGGGTGGATGATCTTAACGATTTCGCTGCGCTGACCCAGTACCTGGACGGTGTGCTGGCAATCAGCCTGTATCGCATGAATGCATTGAAAGG
>DATLII010000746.1:0-4653 GCA_035539495.1 Dongiaceae bacterium | reverse complement strand
GCAGCGCCTGGGTGCGTCAGTTAGTGGGGGAGAGCGCCTGATGGCTTTTGAAAACGTTGCCGACTTCATTGCCATGGGCAAGCACGGCGCCTATGTCTGGTCCGCCTACGGTATTTCCGCGTTGGTGATCGCGGCCAACATCGTCGCGCCCATTCTGCGCAAGCGTACGTTGCAGCAGGATATTCAACGCAAGATTAAACGGGAGAAGCTGGAATCATGAATCCTAAACGCAAACAGAAATTGGTAATCATTCTGGGCGGACTGGCGGCATTAGGGTTGGCCATCGGCCTGATGACCTACGCGATGCGTGAAAACATCAATCTGTTCTACACCCCATCGCAGGTGGCGGCGGGTGAAGCGCCCCTGGAAAAACGCATTCGCGTCGGCGGACTGGTGGTGGTGGGTTCCCTGCAGCGGGGTGACGATCTGGACGTGACGTTCGATATCACCGACAACGCCCAGACTATCCGCGTGCGTTACGACGGCATCCTGCCGGACCTGTTCCGTGAAGGTCAGGGCATCATCGCCAATGGCCGCCTGGTATCAGACAAACTGGTGGAAGCCGAAGAAGTGCTGGCCAAGCACGATGAAAACTACATGCCGCCGGAAGTAAAACACGCCATCGAGCAAGCGGGACACCCGCAGAAAGCTGGCACTGAATAGCCGATTTATCCTGCCGGATGAGGTTGTTCCTCTCCGGCTTATTCCGGCGACCGGCTTCTGGGACAAACGTGTGTGAATCATTTATGATGCGGCCACACGGCAGGACTTGACGTACTGTCGGGCTTGCTTTGCCCTATGCTGGCCTGATCTGCAACTCCCCGCCAACCTTCGCCACGATTCACCAACTTCTTAGTCTATGACCTTCAAAGCACCCGATAGCTTGTCCGAGCAGATTGCGCGTCACCTGGGGCAGATGATCATTACTGGCGAACTGAAAGCCGGCGAGCGCATACAGGAATTGCGGGTAGCATCCGAATTGAATGTGAGCCGTGGCTCGGTGCGCGAGGCCTATCTGATCTTGGAGCGGCGTCACCTGATCGAGATCCTGCCCCGTCGCGGTGCGGTGGTATCAGCCATGACGCCCAAGCATGTGCGCAACGTGTACGAAGTGAATATTGTGCTGCTGTCGCATCTGGCGCACCGGGCGACTCTTGTGTGGCAGGACGGCGATCTGCCGGCATTCCTGCAATTGCTCGATGAAATGCAGGCCTTCGTGGAGTCGCGACAAGTGCTGGATTTTCACGATGCGTCTTTCCGCTTTGCCCGCATGGCCTATCGGTTTGCCGACAATCCCTATCTGGAAGAAATCATCGAGGACCTGCAGCCCACGATTCGTCGCACCTATTACTACGCGATTCAGAAAGTGCAGAGCGAGATGGAGCAGTCGATGCAGATGTTCCGCGATCTGATGGATCGCATTCTGGCGCGGGATGCGGAGGGTGCGGTGAAAACGCTGGAACGGTTTGGCCAGCATCAGTGCGCACTGGTGCTGGAGTCGCTGGCGTCACCGCCGAGCCGTGACTGAGTCGCATCAGCCAGTTTTCAAATACACTTGTCAGCCGCTGTGACCCTGGATTTTCCGCACCCAGAACACCACGCCGCCACACACCGCCACCGGCACAATGAACAGATTGACGATCGGCACCGACGTCAGCGCCATGATCACGCCGCCAAAACCCATCACCGCACCGCGATTCGCCCGCATTAGCGCCAGCACTTCCTGAAAGGACTTGCCGTTGTTGTCGGCGGGCACGTCGATGTATTGCAATGCCAGCACCCAAGCACCGAACAAGAACCAGAGCACCGGAATCGCCAGATTCAGCCCCGGAATGAAATTCAGGATCAGGGTCAAAACCCCTAGCCCCAACGCTCGCACTAACCAATAGGCCAGTTTGCGCAGCTCCCGTTTGGTGGCGCGCCAGGCGATCTGCGCCAGTGTGTGCTGAGGATAGGCGGGGGTGTGCAGCTGCTTTTCCGCCTGTTCCCCCAAAATGCCAATGAAGGGGCTGATCAGCAGGTGGACCACCATCGTGAAGGTGGACCCCATCAGGAACAGCAGGAACAGGATGATGGCCGCGAACAGAAACCATTTGATGACTGCCAGGCTGCTATTGACGGCCGCCTCGGCCCAGTCCAGCCAGCTCCACAGATCCAGCGTGGTATCCAGGCCCCCAATCCAGTCATAGGCATAATGCACCACCAGCCAGCCGCTGATGCTGAACAGCACAATGTTCAGTACCAGGGGAACCAGCATGTAAGGTCGCAATGCCGGCCGCTGGGCCAGGCGATAGCCTTCGCTGACATAACCAATGCCTTCGCGCAGGTCGGTAAGCATGATGGCTTCTCCTCCGGGTCCTGGGTGACAAGAACAGATTCGGGAACTGGGGCGAACGGTAACACAATGCCAGCAGAAGCGCCCGGATTGACAGCAAAATCAAGTTTTTATAGGTTCTAAAACAGTTGGCCTCCCGGGATGGTACCGCTGACAAAACTCGCTACAATAGGGCGTTTATGCCGAGCACTGCGTTGGATTAGTGTTGTTTAAAAAACGATCAAATCTGACGATTGTTACATTAAGTGCTCGGCCATTCCAATAAGGAAGACCAACGATCCATGCGTCTGAAATCGATCAAACTGGCGGGTTTCAAATCTTTTGTCGATCCCACCACCGTGTCGTTCCCTGACAACCTCAGCGCCGTCGTCGGCCCCAACGGCTGTGGCAAATCGAACGTTATCGACGCGGTCCGCTGGGTAATGGGAGAAACCTCCGCCAAGCACCTGCGCGGGGAGTCCATGACAGACGTTATTTTCAACGGCTCTAACACGCGCAAGCCCACCACGCAGGCGTCGGTGGAGCTAGTGTTCGACAACAGCGACGGCACCGTGGGCGGCGAATACGCCAGCTACGCGGAAATTGCCCTTAAGCGCGTGGTGACCCGCGACGGTCAGTCCAACTACTACCTGAATAGCGTGAAATGTCGGCGTAAGGATATTACCGATATCTTCCTGGGTACCGGTCTGGGCCCGCGCAGCTACGCCATCATCGAGCAGGGCATGATCTCGCGTCTGATCGAAGCCAAGCCGGAAGAACTGCGTATTTATATCGAAGAAGCGGCGGGCATTTCCAAATACAAGGAGCGGCGCAAGGAAACGGAACACCGCATGCGTCGCACCCGCGAAAACCTGGATCGTCTGCAGGATTTGCGCGACGAACTGGGTCGCCAGCTGCAGCATCTGGAGCGTCAGGCGCAGGCCGCCGAGAAATACAAACAGTACAAGGAAGAAGAGCGTCTGGCGAAAGCCCAATTGCAGGCGCTGCGCTGGAAATCCATCAATGATCAGGTGCAGGCGCGCGAAGTCCGTATTCGCGATCTGGAAGTGAAACTGGAGGCCTTCGTTGCCGATCAACGCGCTCAGGACGCGCAGATTGAATTGCGTCGCGACCAGCAGCACGAACTGTCGGACAAAATGAATGAAGTGCAGGGCCGTTTCTATGGCCTGGGCGCCGACATCGCCCGTATCGAACAAACCATCCAGCACACCAAAGAGCGCGGCAGCCAGCTACGCCAAGACCTGCAACAGACGATTGAAGCCTGCAAGCAGGCGGAAGACCAGATTCGTCTGGACCAGGAACAACTGGAAGATGTTCAGATCCGCCTGGCAGAAATCGAGCCTGAATATGAGTTGGTGAAAGCCACCTCCGACGATGCCAGCGAACAGCTGCACGATGCGGAAGAGCGCATGCAGGAATGGCAGCTGGCCTGGGACGAATTCAACCAGAAAGCCAACGAACCCCGTCAACGCGCGCAGGTGGAGCAATCCCGTATCCAGCATCTGGAGCAATCGGTAGAGCGGTTGCGGGATCGCATCGAACGTTTGAAAGGTGAACGCGAAACCCTGTCTGCCGGGCCGCTGGAAGAAGAAGTCGCCATTCTGGAAGAGCGCATGGCGGAAGCGGATCTGAAACTGGAAGATTTGCAGAGCACGGCGCTGGGTTATCAGGAAGAAATCAAGCATCAGCGTGAGCGCAACAACCAGCTGCATCACGATCTGGACCAACTGCGCAACGAACGTCAAACCTTGAAAGGCCGTCAGGCTTCGTTGGAAGCACTGCAACAGGCCGCACTGGGTGAAAGCAATCTGGTGGACTGGCTGGCTCAGCATCAGTTGGGTGATAAACCCCGTCTGGCGCAAGCCATCAGCGCGGAAAGCGGTTGGGAAAAAGCAGTCGAAACCGTGCTGGGTGATTACCTGCAGGCAGTGTGTATTCCTGGTTTGGACGCTGTAACCGCTGTATTGAGCAGCTTGAATAAAGGTGTCGTGTCTTTCCTGGAAACCGGCAAAGCCGTGACGCAACCGGCCCGTGCCGGCCTGCAACCGCTAGCGGACAAACTGCAAGGCGATGCGGCCGCCAAAAATTTGCTGGCCGGTGTGTATGTGGCCCGCGATCTGGCGGATGCATTGCAACTGCGTGGCCAGTTGCAGGCAGGGGAATCCCTGATCACGCAGGACGCGATCTGGATCGGTTTCAACTGGTTGCGCGTCGCCCGCGACACCACCCAGGAAGACAGCGTGCTGCAGCGCCACAAGGCGTTGGAAGAAATTGGCGTGCGGCTGGAAGAAGTGGAAGCCAGCATCGAAGCGATGACG
>DATLII010000745.1:0-4235 GCA_035539495.1 Dongiaceae bacterium | reverse complement strand
GCAAAAAATCGGCTGATTGCGACTCGCCAGCTGCTATGACGCGCTCCACTTTTAAATCACCCAGCGGTGAAAAATTCTGTGGCTGCAATACAGATTTGGCTGCCTGATGAAAGATGTCATACGCAAACTTGTCGCCCGGATGCTCCAGCGTGTCGTAGCGAAAAGGATTCAGCGTTTTCAGGGCCAGCGATATGGGAAGAACCGTGATTCCGCCACCATCAATGCCGGCTTTTTGCGCCGAAACACCCACCCAGGCATAACCACTTCTGATTAATTCGGTGTGGGCCATGATCCATTCGGAAGACGCCTCGGTTCCGCCACTGACATTCAACCACTCGATCAGAACAGTGCCATTAAATCGAGCTGGATCTATTGGGCGATAGACCACAATGCGGGTTTTGAAATCGGCTTCGTCAACTGGATCGACTTTCCATTTTCCATCGATGGTCAGCGGTACTACGCTGGCATAGCTGTGCGCCTTGCCTCTGATAAAATATTCGCTTTGCTCGTAGCCAACATCCTCGAGTTGGAATTGGGTTGTCCCCAGCAACCAGGGGGATCCTTCTACCAATCCTTCATCGGGAATTTTCGGAGCGCAGCCGGAAAACAGTGCTGCAATGGCGATGATGTAAACGCAAGAAAAAAGGGTTCTCAGGATGAGCGGCAGTTTGAATTTATTCATACTGAGCGGAGAGAAAGGGAGGTTAGTGATGAGCGCGATGAAGCCAGAACAACTCCACCGCGCTTGACGTTTTGATTTACTGCTTTGGCATTACCCTTTCGCAAATCAGTGCTTCCGGTGTGACATATTTTGTTGTTGACCAACCACCATCCAGCGCAATGGTTTGACCGTTGATGTAACTACCTTCCTGCGACGCCAGGAAGAAAACAGTATTGGCCACGTCGTCAACGGTTCCATCACGATTGAATGGAGTCAGTTCCTGGTTGGTACGCTGAAATCCAGGATAATCCCAGGCCGCCGCCGTCATCTCGGTTTTGACGACACCCGGCGCTACCACATTGGAACGAATGCCTTTCGCACCGTATTGCACGGCAAACGCCTGGCTCATACCGATCATGCCAGCTTTCGCGGCGCAATAAATTCCACCGTCCATGCCGCCCAGCAAACCGAAAACAGAGCCGATGTTGATGATGGACGATCCCGATTTCATCGCTCGCAACGATTCCCGCGCGAAGCGGAACGGCGCTTTCAAGCTGATATCCAGCACTTCATCGATCGTCGCGTCGTCGGTTTCACCGGGTGCCGCCCATTTACCCGCGCCGGCATTATTGACCACGCAATCCAGCCGATCGAAAGCCTTCAGCGCCAAATCAACTGCGCGCTTGGGGGCATCTTTTTCCGTTACATCAGCCACCAGAAATTCCACCTGCGTGATGCCCGCCAGTTCCTGTTTGAGTTGTTCAAGACGCTGCTGACGCCGGGCCACGGCTACGATGCGCCAGCCTCCTTTAGCGAATCGGCGGGCAATGGCGTCGCCGATTCCCGAACTGGCACCCGTAATCAAAACCACCGGCTTTTCTGCATTGCTGACCATAGAATCTAGAGCCTCTAATCTTTGTAATTCTTTTGAAAATTAGGAAGATACCGACCACAGTGCCACGCGCCATGTTTCCGCTGAAATCGGTATTGGATGGGCGAAAACAAAGTCGATCTTAAACATAATTCCGTATTTCTGACGACCTGCGCCACTCGTGTAACAGACAGAACTGCGGTTGCAGGCATTTCAATACACCGTTTCAGGCTATTTGGCGCGAGGGCGGTCGCTGGGGCTCGATCAAGCAGGCAACCCGAGGGATTTACCGGCCGAATCCGACATATCGGAGCAAGTCTGCACTGACGGTAGAGTCCACGGCACGAACTGTCAGGACGTTCCCAGCCCCCCATGGTAAAAACCATCTGTATAACCTTGTATTCCCTTTCCGTCGGCCCCGCACAGGCGATAAACCATGGCAAGCGCACCGAATATCGACGAACTCAAAGAAGAAGCCAAGCAGTACATTCGCTACGAAAAAGACACTGAAAACAAAATCGCAACCCTGACGTTCAACCGGCCGGAGGCGCTGAACGCCACCACCGTTGGCATGCGTCAGCATTACGCGGACCTGGTTTTCAAGGCCAATGTGGATGACGACGTCAAAGTGTTGGTGATCCGCGGCGAGGGCAAGCATTTCGGCAGCGGCGGCGATTTGGGGGAACAGGCGGATATGTTTTCCGACTCCGAGGAAGACATGTCGCTACTGCATGAATTTGGCATCAACGATCCTGACGTCAAATACCCGCCCAAGGGTTCCTACCGTTTTCTGCACAGCATGACCGATCACTATGCCAAGGCGCCCGCCGGCAATCGCCCTCTGCAGGAATTCAAGAAAATCAGCATCATCGAAACCAAAGGCTACTGCTACGGCTGGCATTTTTATCAAGCCGCCGATGCAGATCTGCTAGTCGCTTCTGAAGACACCCTGTTTGGCCATCCCGCTTTCCGCTACGCCGGCTGGGGCCCCCGCCTGTGGACGTGGGTGGAACAGATCGGCTTGCGCAAATTTTCGGAAATGCTGTTCACCGGTCGCCCGTTTACGGCGCAGGAGATGTACGAAACCAATTTCATCAACAGCGTGGTTCCGCTGGAACAACTGGAAGCTGAAACCAAAAAGTATGCGCTGGCTTGTTCCCGCACGCGTCCCATGGACGTGGTGCAAGTGCAAAAGACGTTTCTGGAAATGTACAAACAATACCGTGGCGAATACATGGGTAGCCTGCTGACTGGTTTCGTGGAAGGCATGCTGCCGATGATGCAGAACGATCGGAAAAATCAGCCGGGCGTGGACAGCGATACGTTCAACAAGGGTTTGAATAACGTGGTCAAGGATATCGACATGTCGTATCCGCCTGAGTGGCGCATGGGTATGTCCAACCGGAAGAAGCCGTGAAAGAGGAATTCCATCATGTCGTTTGAACTAAACAGAAAGTTGGCTGCCAAGCGCGATCCGCTGCCCACTAACGCAGAGGTCGATCCAGTTACCGCGAGCATCATCCGGGGTGCATTGGAAACGGTCTGCTTCGAGGCCTGCGCGCATCTGGGACGCGCTGCTTCTTCACCCATCATCAACCAGTCCAACGAACGTAACTCGTCCATCATCGATTCCAATGGCCGTCTGGTGGTGGGCTCGGTGGGAACACCGCACCTGACCTTTGTGACGCAGCTAACCGTGCGCTATGGTTTGATGCATTTCAAAGATTACGATTGGGGCCCGGGCGATGTGTTCCTGGGTAACGATCCCGATCATGGCGGCGGCCACCTGCCGGATTACAACGTCTACGCGCCGGTGTTCGACGACAACGGCGAACTGGTGTTGGTGCAGGCGCTGCAGGCTCACCAGGGCGATACCGGCGGTAAAGATCCCGGTGGTTTCACACTGGAAGCGACCGATATCTTCACCGAAGGACTTGCCATCCCCTGCCTGAAGCTGGTGCATCGCGGTGAAAAACGCCGTGATGTCATCCGTCTGGTGGAGCGCAACAATCGCTTCGCAACGTTCGCCGGTGACTTGGCGGCCATGATCGGTGGCGTGCAAATGGCTGCGCGCGAGCATCAAGCGCTGATTCGCAAATACGGCACCGACAAAGTCCGCGCAGCCTTGAACTACACCGTTGAGAACACCGAAAAACGTTTCCGCGACGAAATTTCCAACTGGCCCGACGGCACATACGAATCCGATGTGTGGATCGACGCAGATACGCAGGGCACGCCAGACGTCAAAGTGCACGTGGCCTGCAAAGTCGCTGGCGATCAACTGACTGTGGATTTGACCGGCACCGACGATCGCCAGAATCTGGTGGGCGTGTGGAATACCTTCGGCAATACGCGTGGCTACATCATGATCCAGCTGTGCGGCATGATTGATCCCACCATTCCCAAGAATGAAGGCCTGTTCAACGCGGTAGAATTCGTGATTCCGGAAGGCTGTATCGCGCATCCGCCACCGAACAAACCCGCAGCGCTGGGATCGTTCCATCCCGCTTGTGAAATTACCGAGGCGGTGTGCATAGCGCTGTCACAAGTGGTGCCGGAACGCGCTCAGCCGCAGGTCTATAAAATCGGTATGCCCAACGCGGTGATCGGGTTCTATGACACCGGCATGATGTGGATGGACCAAGGCGTGGATTCACGCTCCATGGATGTGTCCGCCGTGAAAGGCGTTGACGGTTGGGGTTC
>DATLII010000744.1:0-17656 GCA_035539495.1 Dongiaceae bacterium | reverse complement strand
AAAGCGTGAGATGGAACCGTGGGGCGGAATTTTCGGCAGACCGTTGATGGGCCACCAGTCGGCATGTTCGATCTCCACGCCATCCACTTTGATCTCACCACCGGCATATTCAGCATGAAAACCGATCATCAGCGAATGGGGGAAGGGCCAGGGCTGGCTGCCCAGGTAACGCAAATTGGCGACTTTGATGCCGACCTCCTCCTCCACTTCCCGATGAACCGCCATTTCGAGCGTCTCACCAGGCTCCACGAAACCTGCCAATGTCGAAAACATGCCAGGGGGAAACCGGTCGGACCGGGCCAGCAGCACTTCGTATCCCCGCGTCACCAACACGATGATGCAGGGTGCGATACGGGGATATTGGGTAAATTCGCAGGTAGGACATACTTTGGCGCGATCCGAGCCGTGGTACTGCGTTGGCGTACCGCAGCGGCTGCAATAGCGATGGGTATCGTCCCATTCCAGAATCTGACGGGCACGACCCGCCAGCATGAACAACGCAGGATCCACCTCCACCGCCAGACTGCGCAATTCCTGCAGATAGAAACGCTCTGGCAGTTCACTACCCGCCTCGATCATCACGGCAAAACAATGCTGGCCTTCCAGCGTGCCCAGGTAATGGGGTTTGCGATGGGAAATGCCCAGATCGGAAAAACGCGCCAACTGTGGAATCAACGAGCCTTGGTCATCCTGAAACATCAGCAGGCGACCATCTTGAAATGCAAACCAGATACTTTCTTCCTGGATTCCCGCGGGTGGAACCACGGCTGCGATGAACTCCATCAGTACTCCTGTTACGTCAAACCCGTTACGTCTAATCGCTGCTCAGGCCGCTTTTACCGGAAAGCCCAGCTCCTGCATGCTTTCCTCGGCCACGTCCAGAATGCCCTCGCCGATAGGCTTGTTGTCTTCCATGCCTTCCAGGAAATAATCCACGCCGGTAATGGCGTCCGCCAGGGTTTCCATCATCTGGATATTGGGTTTTTCACTCAGACCCCGAATCAGGCGCTGGTCGATGAAATCCTCGCAGGCACGCACCACTTCGGCGGCACGGGGCAATTGCAGGAAGATCAGGCCGCCCCAAACGGATTTCAAGGTGACCGGCACGTTATTCAGGTGCATGCCGTCCCAGTTGGAATCCATGAACGAGGTGATCGCGCGTTTAGCCAGCGACAGACCTGCGCGGGATTCTGCTACCACCACACGACGGGCATCATCCAGCTGCGTCACCGACATGCCGGACTTGATCACGTTTTCTGCCGCTTCAGGATAATTCGCACTGTCGGGCCCTCGTGGTGGCGCCAGGGTGGCGATACTGTTTTCTACATACAGCAACGCATCCGCCACTTTGTTGAATTCATCGGAATCGCCGTCCACATTACCTTGTGACCAGCGCCGCACGATCTCGGATTGTTCCTTGAACAGACCCGCTGGCTTGCTCAGGCCCAGCATGATCAAGGTATTCGCCACTTTGCGCATGGATTCAGCAGTATTGGTAAAACCTTCGGTATCGGCCGACGCACCGCGAGCACCCAGATCCAGTGCGTCCTTGATATGAGTGAGTTCCTCGTTTAGCGCTTCGGCTACAGAGCGAATCACCGAGCCACCGGGACCACGCATGACATCGCGCTCGGCTCGCAACAGTTCATCGCGCAATCCGTTGGGGTCCAAACCACTGGCGGCAAAAATTTCACTCAATACCGGGCCGACATTGCCGGCCAGCGATGCCAGGTACAGGCATTCCTTCGTGACAGCATGGGGCGGCTCTTTGGTGATCGCCGACGGCGCTTGGAACACCAGCAATTTGATCTGCCGGTCGATCATACCCAGCAAGGATTTGCGCGCGGTATTCACTTCCAGGCGACCGCTACCCAATCCTTCCATCACGCCCTGGGCCAGCCACAACAATTTTGACGCCGGTGCATTGCCGCAGAGGGAATCGAGCCGGCTCAGCGCCCGCTGCATCAACTTCACGTTGGTGGCGATATTCTGCTGGCGGAACACACCCAGCATGCCCACCTGATACATATGGCGCAGGCGACGGCCTGTTTGATCCAGCTGTGCCATATCGGGCACCGGGTTACCCGGTTTTTCCGGACGATGAGAGTGATCGCTGAATTCGAAGAACAGGCTTTCCGCCAGCAATGGCTTGCTCAACAATGCTCGCACTTCGTTGACGGCTGGAATCAGCAGCACGGGCAGCGCCTGCTTCTTCACCTGCACATATTCCAGGTAATGCGCCAGCAACATGATGGCACCGCTGATGGTGGCCAGCTCCAGTTCGTTTTTCTGCTGGTGGCGCGACAGGATGCGCATACCCAACTGCTCCAGCTCTTCTGCCAGGATGGCCGCGCTGGGCAGGTTGATCAGCTTGAAGACGCCTTTGATTTGGGAGAATTGTTCAATAGAGGCCCGCAGGCGGGAATCGTTATCCGGCTCTTCCACAAACTGTTCCAGATTGGACTCGGCGATCGACAGGGATTCGTCGATCTGTTCCTTCACCAAGTTCAGGGAAGCGGAACCTTCAATTGTTATCATGAAACCACCATCGTCTTGTTCAGGCCGGGAGATTGCCTGCGGGACATTATTTTCTGGACCCTTTTGTCCGCGCCGAGCATGAAAAGTATAGATTCTTTTTTTCTGCTGTCGGCCATCTGGGGCCGAACCCTCACGCCACTTATAGATAGTACTGATAAACTGCTGTTCTACTTTAACTTTTAATCCCAGAATCGACAATATTGCTGTCGGACGAACGGTATACCGTGCTTCAACTGGCGGGCGCGGCTTCCTCTTTCAGCCACAGGCAGTTGCCGCCGCTGGATTTCTGCAGGTACTTCAGGCGGGCCTCGTGGGCCTCCAATTCGCCGTCATCAGCCCGAATCACCTTCAAACGGGGCTTGTCAGGGCCGAAGCGCTTGATAGTGGCACCGGTGACCGCATTGCTGTCGCCATCGTCGCCCGCCAGGATCAGGTTGGTCTGGCCGCCGGTCATGGCAAGGTAAACGTCACCCAGGATCTCGGCGTCCAACAACGCGCCGTGCAGTTCCCGGTGAGAGTTGTCGATCTCGTAGCGTTTGCAGAGCGCATCCAGGCTGTTGCGTTGGCCCGGGTGCATCTTGCGCGCCATCAGCAGGGTATCCAGTACCTGGCAGTAGTCCGCCACCGTGCCCACATGAGCGCCTACCCGCTGGAATTCAGCATTGAGGAAGCCGACGTCGAACGCCGCGTTATGAATGATCAGTTCGGCGCCGCGAATAAAGTCGAGAAACTCCTGAGCGACATCGTTGAAGCGCGGTTTATCCTGCAGGAATTCGTTGGTGATACCGTGGACTTCGATGGCCGCCGTGTCGATCTCGCGGTCTGGCTGCAGGTAGCGGTGAAAATTGTTGCCCGTCAGGCGGCGGTTGATCATCTCAACGCAGCCGATTTCGATGATCCGATGGCCTTCAGCAGGCTCCAGGCCGGTGGTTTCGGTATCGAGAATAATCTGTCTCATGCGCGGCGCAGCCTCATCATTTCTTCGATGGCCTCGTTGGCCAATTGATCACACAGTTCGTTTTCGGGGTGGCCGCTGTGGCCCTTCACCCAGTGCCACTGCACCTGATGCTGGCTGGCCGCTTCATCCAGTGCTTGCCATAGGTCGGCGTTTTTTACCGGCTGTTTGCTGGCGGTCCGCCAACCCTTTTTCTTCCAACCGTGAATCCATTCGGTGATGCCTTTACGCACGTACTCGGAATCCGTCGTCAACGTCACTTGGCAGGCCCGCTTCAGCGCTTTCAAACCTTCCAGCGCGGCGGTCAGCTCCATGCGATTGTTGGTGGTGTCCGGCTCGGCCCCTTTCAGGGTTTTGGTCTGCCCCTGGTAGCGCAATACCACACCCCAACCGCCGGGGCCCGGATTGCCTTTACAGGCGCCGTCAGTAAAGATTTCCACTTCCTGCATCAGAATTCCTTGCTCAGGTAACGGTGGTGCATGGGACGCACGTCAAAACTCTTTATTATGCAGCGTGCATTATGAATCAGAATGGCGGTCCAGCCGCCAGCCCTTGCGGGTGGAGGGTTTGGCAATGCCAGCGATTGGGATACCGACCAGGGATTCGCGCGCGCGGAAACGGGGCTTGATGGGCGTAACGGTCGCCACCTGCTTGGTAGCTACCAACACATACACTGCACCGCGCTGGCTCCAGATGCGCTGAATCAGGTACGACAGCCAGCCGAACAATTTGCCTGTGCGCGGATTGGCGGTGGGCAGGCCGTGGATCAGGCTTTCGCAGCCTTCCACATGAAAATCCAGCAGCTTCAACCAGTCCGACAGACGCAGTGGGCTGATGAAGTTGCCGCTCCAGGGAAGGCTGGACTGCTTGCGCAGCAATCGCCACATGCCCCACAGGCTCCAGGGGTTGAAGCCCACGATCAGAATCTTGCCGCCTGGAATCACGGTGCGCGCCACTTCACGCAACGCTCTGTGTGGCGTGCTTTCAAAATCCAGAGTGTGATGCAGCAGTGCCACGTCGATGCTTTCTGTGGCGATGGCCATGTCGTCCGGCCGGCTGGCAACGCAATGGTAGTGCTCGGAATGGTAGGGTTGCTCGCAGAGGTAGAGCTTGCAGTGAATGGTGCTGGTTTCCGCCAGCCATTGCGGTTCACCTACCCCTGCCTGCACCAGGTAGTACCCGAACATGGATGGTAGTAGGTGGTCCAACAGATTGCGTTCTGCCGCCAACACCTGCCCGCCCAGCTCCGTGTGGTACCAGTCACTCATCAGGCGGTGAACGTCGTCACCGTGCACCTGCTGAAACGGTTTGAACAGTCGGGGCAGCGTCATGGTGGTAGGCGGATTCCTGCAATAAAGGTACAGTCCAGATTAACAAATCTTAGCAACCTTTTCGATGCCGACCCCGTGGAGTGCTTTGTCATGAGCCGCCTGCAGATCCATCCCATTCCCGCCTTCACCGACAACTACATCTGGTGTCTGCATGATCAGCAACAGGCCGTGGTGGTGGACCCCGGCGACGCCGTCCCGGTGCGGCACTATTTGCAGCAGCAGGGGTTGAGCCTGGCGGGTATTCTGGTCACGCATCATCACCCGGATCATGTCGCGGGAATCAACACACTGGTGGAGCAATGGCCGGGCATTACTGTGTGGGGACCAGCGCAAGAACGGATTCCCGCCATGACCCAGCCACTGAAGCAAGGCGATAGTGTGACCCTGCCGCTGGAGCTGCAGTTGAGCGTAATGGAAGTGCCCGGTCACACGCTGGGACACATCGCCTATTTCTGCGAGAACCTGGACGCGCAGGACACCGGCAGCCAGGGTACCAAAAGCCCTGTCCTGTTCTGCGGCGACACCCTGTTTTCCTCGGGCTGCGGTCGCCTGTTTGAAGGCACACCGGAACAAATGTTCGCCTCTTTGGGTCTGTTCCGGCGCCTTCCCGCGGAAACCCGGGTGTACTGTACCCACGAATACACCCTGTCCAATCTGAAATTCGCGCTGGCGGTGGAGCCGGACAATGCCGATATCCAACAACGCCAGGCCGATGTAGAGAAACTCCGGGCCGCACACCGGCCCAGCCTGCCGTCAAACCTGGGTTTGGAGCGGTTGGTGAACCCTTTCTTGCGCACCGACCAAACCGATGTGGTCGAGGCTGTGATCCGGAATTGTGGTGCCCGTCCCGCCAGCGAGGTCCAGACCTTTGCTAAACTTCGAGCATGGAAGGATCATTTTTAACCAGTGGTCAAAGAGCCTGACGTTCCATATATAACAACAAGTTAGGTTGATAGCGTGATCAAACATTCTGATTTTTATCTTATTTTGAAGGTGCCAGGTGCAAGGTTGGTTAATGCGTTTTGCGTCGCTGACGCTAGCTGTTGTCTGGATCGCAGGCTGTGCCCTGTTCCCGGGTCATGAACCCCCGCCTCCGCCGCCTCAACCCGAGCCGGCGCCTCCCGTTGTTGTAACGCCGCCACCTGCTCCCGTTGCCATTGACGACCTACCGCCCAAGCCGCGCAAGAACCGTCGCATTGTTCCCCCAGTCGATGTCACAGTACCTGCTGCTCCCACAACCGTTTGGGATACCTTCCGCGATTATGCCCAGTTGGATTTGGAGCTGGACAACGCCCGCATCCGAGAGCAGCGCAACTGGCACATCCGCAATACCCGGCATCTGAATCAGGTGCTGAACCAGGCTCAACCCTACTTCTATCACGTGCAGCATGAAGCGATCCGCCGTGGTCTGCCGGCCGAGCTGGCGCTGATTCCCGTTCTGGAAAGCGGTTACAACCCGACGGCTCGGGGTGGCGGACCCGCTGGCATGTGGCAGTTCATGCCTGGCACAGCAAAAATTCTGGGGCTGAGGCAAAGCAGTTGGTACGAAGGCCGTTTCGATGTGGTGGCCTCGACCGACGCCGCACTGCGATATCTGGAAACCCTGAATCGCCATTTCGACGGCGATTGGCTGCTAACGCTGGCGGCCTACAATGCCGGCGAAGCCACTGTCGACAACGCCATTCAAGCCAACCGCAAACGGGGCCAGCCCACGGATTATTGGTCGCTGAATCTGCGTTCCGTCACCCGCGTGTACATTCCCAAGCTGCTGGCGTTGGCCCAACTGATCGATGATCCCGCGCGCTACAATCTTTCGCTGCCACCGATTCCGGATAAACCGTACTTCGCTTCAGTAGACATTCAGGGCCAACTGGATCTGAACGAAGCTGCTCGTATGGCCGGTATCAGCACCAGTGAACTGCGGCGGCTCAATCCGGCGTTCCGCGGCAGCGCCACCGATCCGATGGGGCCGCACACATTGCTGGTTCCCGTGGCGTCGGCCGAGGGTTTCCGCCAGCAACTGGCCAGCGTGCCTGCAGAACGGCGCATGCAGTGGGATCAGTATCAGATTCGCAGCGGCGACAGCATCAGCACCATCGCCCGTCGTTTCAATATCAGTCCGGCAGAATTGAAGCGCATCAATCATCTGAGCAGTGATCGGTTGCAGGCTGGCCGAACACTGCTGGTGCCGAAAGGAGCGCAGCCGCAACTAACCGTGGCGAAGGCATCGAACGCAGCGTCGGTATCCAAACCTGCGGTGCAATCAGAATCGGCTGCACCGACGTCAGAAGCCGGGAAAACCCGTCAGATGCACAAGGTAGCGCCGGGAGAATCCCTGTGGGTGATCGCGCGGCAATACAACGTCAGCATCAAAACGCTGGCGCAATGGAACGGCCTGGCACCCAATGCGCAGTTAAAAGCGGGGCATCAGTTGGTGGTGTGGGTACCTTGAGTAAATGACCTGAAATCTGGCGTCAGCCGTTAACCGCGGTAAGAGCCAGACCGGCTTGCTGCGCCAGCATATTGAAGCCAGCGTACTGCTGGTCATTGAGGGAATTCAGCGACAAACCACAATCACCGTAAAACACACCAATGGGTTTACGGGCCACGATGATGGGCGCCACCAGATACTCTTTGCAATTGAGCACTTTCTGCAACTGAGCCGTGTGCAAATAAGCCCGCCCCGCCATCAGTTTTGAACCAATCCACAACTGCTGGGATTGCAGCAGGCAGGCTGAGAAACTGTTTTCTTCGTCGAGCCGGAACTGAAAGCCGTCGCGGAATGCTTCTTCGGTGCCGCCTTTGAAAAATTTCGGTGCCAGTTTTTTCCGATCCCTCGATACCAGCGCCATCACCACCCGCTCCAAACCGATGGCCGAGTGCATGCCTTCCAACACCAGATCCAGCATCTTGTTCACGTCCATGCGCTTGTCGGCGATCAGGCGCGTCAATTCCTGCATGATATTGATCTGCAGTTCGGCATTGCTGACACCGTTGCTGGCGGTTGCTTTCTGCTTTCCCACCAGCGCAGTAATTTCTTCGCTCACGCTGGATTTTGCGGATGCTGGTGCACGACCACCGGACAACGCGAGGGCAATCATGTCCTCGATGCCCTCATCTTCCCGCGCGGGAGCACCCGATGCTGCTACGGAAGCAGATGAGGGAACCGCGCTGGCCGACGTAACCGTTGCCTTGGCTGCAGCACCCGCGTTGGCTGGCGCTTCCTTGCGTGAATCGGTTGCTGCTTTCGATTCTGCCTTCCGTGACAGGCTCGACGGCGTTTCGATTTCGTCGTCGGAAGGATTGATGTGCGGAATCAGGTGACGTACGCGGGCTGCACCGTAATGCACGGCCAGTTCGTGAGCCAGATTGGCGTTTTCGATGACTTTTTGCTCGGTATCTTCCACAGTAAGTTCGCGGAAACGGGCGATCTTGCGAATCACCCGTTGCACCGGATCTGCATGCCAGCCGAGTTGCGCCACCTGGCTCAACTCATCGCTGAGCAATACTGCCTGTACTGGCCGCGATGGCGCGTCGGGATGGCTCAGCGCTTCGATCAGGATGTCGCCGAGATTCCACTGCTTGGCCAGTGCCAATGACAATTCATCGAAGGTGCAACCCATCACTTCCTTGGCAGCAGCGGCCGGCGTCTGACCACGTTCGATCAAATAATTCAGGCGCCGGCTCACCTCGTCATCCCGCGACAGCATGGACAGCTCAGCGAAATGCAGCAGCAAGGTGGAAATAAAAATCTCCTCCTGTTGCGCTGCCTTGATGTTCTTCAACATGTCGCGCGCCTGCATGGCGGCGTGAAAGGAGTTGGCGATTTGTGACATCAGATGTTGCGAGGGTTTGTGCTTGAGGATGTTGTCGAGAATTTGCATCGACAGCGTGACATCCCGCACCGTGGTGAAACCGAGCATCAATACAGCGCGGGTGATGGTTTTGATCTGGCCGCCGCCGCCCTTGTACATCACACAATTGGACACTTGCAGCACACGCGACGTCAGGCTCGGATCTTTCAGCACCTGCTCGGTCAGCTGAGAAATTCGCGCAGCCTCATCCACCGTCAGCCGGTTCAGTTTCTGCACGGTTTCCGCCAGCGCCGGCATCTGGTCCTTGCTCAGAAACCGGATCCAGTCATCAATGCTGTGCTGCTGTTCCACTATCATTCCTGCTCGCTAAAAAAAGCGTCCATACTATTGAGCTTAGACAAGGTTCAAGGGATGTGGTTGTTTTGTTTGAAGTTATTTTTAAGACCCGCTATAAAGATCGGATTCGTTTTCATTTCGGCCGCCGCTGCCGAACACCCGATCCACCCGACTCGAGCCACATGCCATACAAATCAGATGGTTATAGGAAGCTGTTCCGGGTGCCGCCCGTAGTCTGGCTTATGCTGGCGGCGCTGACTTCGCCAGTACTGGCTGGCATTACCACCACACCGTCCCTCAGTCTCTACGATACGCCGCGTTATAAGCCGGGCTTCACCCATTTCGATTTCGTCAATCCGGATGCACCCAAAGGTGGCAAGATCCGGTTGGCGGGCCTTGGCACGTTCGACACGCTGAATCCTTACGTGCTGAAAGGCATTCCCGCGATGGAAAAGATCGCGCCTTACGGCATCACGGAAATGAACGAGCCGTTGATGGTGGGCACATCCTGGTACCTGGAATCCGGCGACGAACCGCAATCCGCGTATTGCCTGATCTGTACGCATTTGGAATATCCCGACGATTTCAGCTGGGTCATTTTTCAGCTCAATCCCAAAGCCCGTTTTCATAACGGCGATCCCATTACCGCCGCAGACGTGGCCAACAGTTTCCAATTGCTAATGAGCGACGACGCCAACCCGCTCTACCGTAATGTCTACGGCAGGGTGAAATCCGCTGAAGTACTGTCGTCGCATCGGGTGAAATTCAGTTT
This sequence comes from Dongiaceae bacterium, assembly GCA_035539495.1. GTDB lineage: Bacteria > Pseudomonadota > Gammaproteobacteria > Pseudomonadales > Ketobacteraceae > Ch67. Next base: position 7,909 of record DATLII010000744.1, on the reverse strand, counting down.
CAAAGAGCCATCCGGGCGCTCGCTGATTTTGCGGTTGGGTGAATTGCCGGTGATGTCGAAAAAATTCTGGGATCAGCATCCGTTTGGCAATACACCAGGCATAGCGCCCCCTTTGAGTGGTCCTTACCGCGTGAAAAGCTTCAAGTTGGGCCACTACCTGACGCTGGAGCGGGTTAAGGATTTCTGGGCGAAGGATCATCCTGTTTACCGCGGCATGTTCAATTTCGACGAAGTGACCGTCGACTTCTACCGTGACCGAACCGTGGCGTTTGAAGCGCTGAAAACCGGCCATTTGGACTTCTGGATCGAGTACATCGCGAAAAACTGGTCCACCGGTTACGACTTCCCTGCGTTGCATGCGGGAACCGTGGTGCGGGGAGAAGTGCCGCATGCCATTCCCTCCGGCACCCAGGCGTTTTTCATCAATACCCGCAGGGATAAGTTCAAGGACTTGCGCACCCGCAAAGCCATCGCACTGCTATTCGATTTCGCCTGGACCAACCACAACATCTTCGCTGAAGCCTACAAGCGTTCTGAAACCCACTACCCCAACTCCATCATGGGTGCTCGCGGGTTGCCGAACGCCGCGGAGTTACGATTGCTGGAGCCCTACCGCGACCAGTTGCCACGCGAACTGTTCACCAAGGAATTTCATTACCCGGTGTACGACGGTAGTGGCAATGTCCGTCAGGGTCTGCGCGAGGCCATGCAACTGCTGCAACAGGCCGGTTGGGAATTTCGCGACCAGAAGCTGGTCAATAGCAAGACGGGGGAGCCGTTCGTGCTGGAGATCATGAACGACACGCCCTCGTTCCAGCGGGTGCTGTTGCCATTCGTGAAGAATCTGCAAAAGGTGGGTATCACGGTTTACGTTCGCATTGTGGACCCGGTCCAGCTCAAGGTGCGTGAGGACAGCTTCGACTTTGACCTGACCATAACCGTGCTGCCGCAGACATCCACGCCAGGGCAGGAACAACGGCTTTATTTCCATAGCTCCCAGGCCATTGTGAACGGTTCAAAAAACCTGTCAGGCGTGCAGAATCCGGTGGTGGACGCCATGCTGGATAAATTGGTGGCAGCACAGTCGATGCCGGAACTGGTCGCTGCCGCTCGTGCCCTGGATCGTGTATTGTTATGGAACTACTACACGATTCCCCAGTGGTATCTGGATTATCACCGGATCGCCTACCAGAGCCGGTTGGAGCGCCCCGCCCAGCCTGCTAACCTGAGCCTGGCGTTCCAGACTTGGTGGATCAAAGCAAAAAAATGAGGAATTCCATGTTGTCACGGATTTTGTCGCTGCCCGTTTGCAGCCGCGTCCTTTCTCTCGTATTCATGCTGACCGTTGTATCGAATGGCGTCGCTGCTGACAGTGCGGTGACGGTGGCCCATGGCATGGCCATGCACGGTGATCTCAAGTATCCACCCAATTTCACGCATTTCGATTACAACAGTCCGGATGCGTTGAAAGGTGGCAGTGTAACGATACTTGGATATGGCACCTTCGATTCATTGAACCCATTCATCGCCAAGGGCGACCCTGAAATATATCTAGGCCTGCTCTACGATACGCTGACCACCAACTCCAACGATGAGCCATTTTCTGTATACGGTGTCGTAGCGGAAAAAATTGAATATCCCGCTGACCGCTCCTGGATTACGTTCCACATCAACCCCAAAGCACGTTTTCACGACGGCGTTCCCATTACAGCCGATGACGTGGTATTTACCTTTAATACTCTGATGGAAAAAGGTGCTCCTTTTTATCGTGCCTACTATGGCGATGTGGCCAAAGTGGAGGCTTTGGATAAACAGCGGGTGAAGTTCACCAGCCGCAACAACAAGAATCGCGAATTGCCATTAATCCTGGGACAGTTGCCAGTACTGCCCAAACACTATTGGAAGGATCGAGATTTCGGTGCTTCCAGCCTGGAAGCGCCGCTGGGTAGTGGTGCCTATCGTCTGAAAAGTTTTGAAGCAGGTAAAACCGCAGTTTACGAACGGGTGAAGGACTACTGGGGTGCTGACATACCAACCCAGCGTGGCACTCATAACTTTGATATCATCAACGTCGATTATTACCGTGACGATACTGTGCAACTGGAAGCGTTCAAGGCCGGTCGCTATGACTACCGCGTGGAAAACTCCTCCAAACGCTGGGCGACGGAATATGTAGGCCCCGCTTTTGACCAGGGCCGGATTATCAAAGAAGAACTGGCTCACCAGAATCCTGCCGGGATGCAGGCATTCGTGATGAACATCCGGCGCGACCTGTTCAAAGACGCGCGCGTACGGGAAGCACTTGATTACGCGTTCGACTTCGAATGGACCAACAAACAGCTTTTCTACAACGCCTACAAACGCACCAACAGTTATTTTGCGAACTCTGACCTGGCCGCAGAAGGCATTCCCACTGGCAAGGAACTGGCATTGCTGGAACAGTACCGTGACGATCTACCGAAGGAATTATTCACGCAGGAATACAAGTCCCCCACTACTGATGGCAGCGGCAAGAACCGTCGCAATATAAGCCGTGCCATCGAACTTCTTAAATCGGCGGGCTGGGAATTCCGCGGCACAGATCTGATAAACACCACCACAGGCCAACCATTCAAATTCGAGATTCTGCTGTACAGCAAAGATTATGAGCGTATTGTGCTGCCGTTCATCCGCAATCTGAGAAAGCTGGGGATCGAAGCCAGCGCCCGTATTGTCGACACCACCAACTATGTACGCATCGTCCGCGATTTCGATTTCGATATGATCATCGGCGGTTTCGGTCAGAGCAACTCACCCGGAAACGAGCAGCGCGATTTCTGGTTTTCCCAGTTCGCGGATGCTAAAGGCAGCCGGAATACCATCGGCATCAAAGATCCGATCGTGGATGCACTGATCGAAAAAGTCATTCTGGCCGATTCCCGCGAAGATCTCGTCGCCGCCTGTCATGCTCTGGATCGGGTGCTGCTTTGGCACCACTACACGATTCCGCAGTTTCACATCAACACCCATCGAATCGCCTATTGGAACAAATTTTCTCGACCGGCTATCACTCCCATCTATGGTGCCGATGTGGGCTTCATGAGCTGGTGGATCGATCCGGCAAAGGCCGCCAAACTGGCGTCACCGGGCAAACCCTAACATGCTGGCATACATCATACGGCGTTTGCTGTTGATCATTCCCACGTTGCTGGGAATTCTGACGTTGAATTTCTTCATCATTCAAGCGGCTCCAGGCGGTCCGGTAGAGCAAATGGTCGCGAAGTTGGAGGGCCTGGATAGTGGCGCCACTTCTCGCATGGGCGGCGGAACGCAAGCGGAGGTACGCAGTAGTAATTCACAATATCGCGGCGCTCAGGGCCTGGACGCGGAGCTGATCAAGCGCATCGAAAAGATGTATGGCTTCGACAAGCCCATTGGCGAGCGTTTCTGGATCATGCTGAAAAGCTACGCCACGCTCGATTTCGGCAGCAGTTTTTTTCGTGATAAGAAAGTCACCGATCTGATCCTGGAAAAAATGCCGGTATCGATCTCGTTGGGTCTCTGGTCCACACTGCTGATCTATCTGATCTCGATTCCTCTGGGGATTCGCAAGGCGATTGAGCACGGCTCCCGCTTCGATGTCTGGAGCAGCTCGGTAGTGATCATCGGCAACGCCATTCCCTCGTTTCTGTTTGCCATCCTGCTGATCGTATTGTTCGCGGGTGGCAGCTATTTTCAGCTATTTCCGCTGCGGGGCCTTACTTCACCGGGTTTCGACGAACTGTCGACGCTAGGCAAAGTGCTGGACTATTTCTGGCACCTGGTGCTGCCCATCGGCGCGCTGGTCATCGGCGGTTTTGCTACGCTCACACTGCTCACCAAGAATTCCTTTCTGGACGAAATCAGCAAGCAATACGTCACCACCGCCCGCGCCAAAGGGCTTACTGACAATAAGGTGTTGTACGGCCATGTCTTTCGCAACGCCATGCTGATTATCATCGCCGGATTCCCAGCTGCGCTGGTGGGCATCTTCTTTACCGGCGCCTTCCTCACCGAGATTATTTTCTCTCTGGACGGCTTGGGTCTGCTCAGCTTCGAGTCCGTGTTGTCGCGGGATTACCCGGTGATATTCGGCACGTTGTTCATCTTCACGCTGATCTCTTTGCTGGTGAACCTGATCAGCGATATCACCTACACCCTGGTGGATCCCCGTATTGATTTCGAGTCGAGAAACTAAGGGATGAAGCGCAAATCCTTTCAACTCACCCCGATGAATCGTCGTCGCCTGCAGCGTTTCAAGGCCAATCGGCGCGGCTGGTATTCACTGTGGATTTTTACTGCCCTGTTCATTGTCAGCCTGGGCGCAGAACTGATCGCCAACGACAAGCCACTGCTGATTCAATACGACAACCAATATTATTGGCCGGTACTGTTCACTTATTCCGAGCAGACCTTCGGCGGCGAGTTGCCCACCGAGGCTGATTACCGTGACGAATTTGTGCTGGAGCTGATTCAGGAAAAAGGCTGGGTGCTGTATCCACCCGTTCGATTCAGCTACAACACCATCAATTATGATCTGCCCTCGCCTGCGCCATCGCCGCCCGACAACGTCAACTACCTGGGGACGGATGATCAGGGCCGCGATGTCGTGGCGCGCGTCATTTACGGCTTCCGCCTTTCTGTGCTGTTCGGCCTCACGCTCACGCTGTTCAGCTCCCTCGTCGGAGTCATTGCAGGCGCACTGCAGGGCTATTACGGCGGTTGGACCGATCTGGCCGGGCAACGCTTCATCGAAATCTGGAGCTCTCTGCCCACGTTGTTTTTGCTGATCATCCTGTCCAGCATCATCCGCCCCAATTTCTGGTGGCTTCTGGGCATCATGCTGCTATTCAGTTGGATGACGCTGGTGCCAGTGGTGCGGGCCGAGTTCCTGCGTGGCCGCAATCTGGATTACGTGAAAGCGGCCAAAGCGATGGGGCTTCAAGACAACGCCATCATGTTTCGGCACATCCTGCCCAATGCCATGGTGGCTACCATCACCTACATGCCGTTCATTCTCACAGGCGCCATTACCACACTGACGTCGCTGGATTTTCTCAGTTTTGGTTTACCACCGGGCTCGCCGTCATTGGGAGAGTTGGTGTCGCAGGGTAAATCGAATCTGCAGGCACCCTGGCTAGCCATCACCGCTTTTGCCGTGCTCGCCTTGATGCTGACGTTGTTGGTCTTCATCGGCGAAGCGTTCCGCGATGCCTTCGATCCGCGCAATCAATAACAGGTCGCCACTTCAATGACTGATGCCATTGCGAACGCCGCCGCAACATCCACTCAAGACGACACCGTGCTGCGCGTCGACGGACTGTCCGTTTCTTTTCTGCAAGGCAGCGAACCCAACCGCGCGGTTCGGAATGTATCATTCGAACTGAAGCGCGGCGAAACGTTCGCGCTAGTGGGTGAAAGCGGTTCCGGCAAATCGGTTACTGCCTTGGCCGTACTGAAATTGCTGCCGCGGACCATCACCCAATACACCGGCAACGTCCAGTTCGAAGGCAAAGACCTGATCGCGGCAAGCGAAGCCAAGCTACGCGCTGTCCGCGGCAATCGCATCAGCATGATATTCCAGGAGCCGCTCACCGCACTCAATCCGCTGCACACGGTGGAACAACAGATCGGCGAAGTGCTGCACATTCACAAAGGCTTGAATAACAGCCGCGCCCGCAAGCGCATTTTGGAACTGCTGACACTGGTCGGCATTCCCAAACCGGAAACTCGGCTGGGCAGTTATCCGCATCAATTATCCGGCGGCCAGCGCCAACGGGTGATGATCGCAATGGCTCTAGCCAATGATCCGGAAATCCTGATTGCCGACGAGCCCACCACCGCTCTGGACGTCACCATTCAGAAACAGGTGCTGATTCTGCTGCAGGATCTCCAGCGCAAATTGGGCATGACGATTCTGCTGATCACGCATGATCTGGGCATCGTGCGACGCTTCGCCCATCGGGTCGGCGTCATGACCAAGGGCGAGATCGTGGAAATCAATACCACGGAAAATCTCTTCAATCATCCTACCCACCCCTACACGCAAATGCTGCTGGCAGCAGAACCTAAAGGGTTGCCCATACCGGTGCAGGAATCCAATCCCACCATCATGACGGTGGAATCACTGCGGGTCTGGTTTCCGATCAAGCGTGGCGTGTTCAAGCGCACGGTCGGCCACATCAAGGCGGTGGATGACATCAGCTTTACATTGCAGCAAGGCAGCACAATTGGGGTTGTGGGTGAAAGCGGTTCTGGCAAAACAACGCTGGTGCAAGCGCTGCTGAAACTCACGCAAGCCAACGGCCGCGTTCTGTTTCAGGATACCGACCTGATTCCGCTCAACAATCACCAGGTACGTCCGCTGCGCAAACGCATGCAGATCGTGTTTCAGGATCCATTTTCCAGCCTCAGCCCTCGCATGAGCGTCGAGGAAATCATCCGCGAAGGACTCGACATTCACCATATCGGTGTCGCCGAGGAACGCGAACAGCGGGTTATCAATGCCATGCGCGAAGTGGGATTGGATCCTGCGATGCGTCATCGCTTTCCCCACGAATTTTCCGGCGGTCAGCGTCAGCGTATTGCCATTGCTCGCGCCCTGGTCATGGAGCCGGAACTGATCGTGCTCGATGAGCCGACATCAGCGCTTGATCGCAGCATTCAGGCCCAAGTGGTGGACTTGTTACGCGGGCTGCAGCAAAAACACGGCTTTTCCTACATCTTCATCAGTCACGATTTGAAAGTGGTGAAAGCGTTGGCGCATCAAGTGATCGTGCTGAAAGATGGCAAGGTGGTAGAGCAAGGTCCAGCGGAGCAAATCTTCCAGGCGCCACAGAGCGATTACACCCGGGAACTGCTCAGCTCCGCGTTTAATCTCTGATTCAAAACCAATAAACCGACCCAATGAAAAAGGCCCCGATTGGGGCCTTTTCTTTAAGCTCTGCTCACTCTCAGAATCGCACACTCAATACTGCACGATCTCAGCGCCGTCCTTCAGCGTACTCATATAATTCTCAAACTCCATCTGACCAAAACGCATGGCACCAGCCAGGCTGTTCTGCACGATTTCTTCATTTGAGAATTTGAACTCGCCATCTTTTACTTTGGTCAGCACCAGAATTTCCTGATCGCCATTGGATTGTGCCGATTTGTCCACTACCCGGCCACCTTCCGCCGGACGGGACATTTCAAACAGCTTGGCAACCACTGAGCGGGAAATTTCCGCGTTCTGACGATTCACGTCAGTTGCATTACTCCAGACCAGGCTGAAGGCATCGCCCAGCGCTTCCAGAGATTCACCCTTCTGCAGACGAGCCACCACCTCATCGGCAGTAGCGCTGGCTTTTTCGCGGGCTTTTTGTTGTTTCAGGCTGGCGAAAATAGTGTCCTTCACCTCGTCCAAGGTCTGATCGCGAACAGGTTCATGCTTGCCAACGCGAAATACCACAAGAGAGCCATCCGCCAATTCAATCGCTTCACTGTTGGCGCCATCTTTCAACACGGCATCGGAAAAAGCAGCATCAATCACCTTTTTGTCTGCTGCGATGCCAGCGCCACCCATGCGAGTGAACAACGCCGACTCCTCGACTTTCTTGCCGAACTTCTCACTGACAGCCGCCAGATCACCCGACTCATAGGCCAAACGGTTCAGTTCGTCGACGGCTTCGTTCAGTTTTTCAGCCGCTTTATCCTGCACCAGTTTCTGCTGCAATTCCGCTTTTTTGTCTGCCAGGCTGGCAACGGTCGCTTTCTCAACACCCGTCAGCTTGATCAGGTGATAGCCATACTCGGAGCGAACGGCATCGGAAATCTTGCCTTCTTCCAGCTCGAACAGTGCTTTCTCGAAAGCGGGGTCATAGGCGCCACGACCAGCGAAATCCAGATCACC
>DATLII010000743.1:0-10811 GCA_035539495.1 Dongiaceae bacterium | reverse complement strand
AATCACTTCCACGCCGGCCGCTGTCAGGGCTTGATACAGCTTGTCAGCTGCTTCCTGTACCGCAGGGGATTTCTGATTGTTCAGCGGCACCAGTGCCACCTGGAACGGCGCCAGCGCGTCCGGCCAGAGGATGCCGTCTTTGTCATTGTTCTGTTCGATTGCGGCGGCCACCACGCGAGTGACGCCGATGCCATAACAGCCCATCGGTACGATGTGGAACTTACCGTTCTCGTCCAATACGCCGGCTTTCAGCGCGGTGCTGTATTTCACGCCGAGCTGGAAGATATGTCCCACTTCGATGCCGCGACGGATCACCAGAGTGCCCTGGCCATCCGGGCTCGGATCGCCTTCCACCACGTTACGCAGATCGGCGATTTCCACCAGTGCAGCATCGCGATCCCAATTCACGCCGGTCAGGTGGAAACCGTCTTCATTGGCGCCGCAGACGAAGTCCGCCAGATTCACCACGCTGCGATCCGCGATCACCGGAATGGTCAGACCAATAGGACCGATGGAACCAGGCTTGCAGCCTACGGCTGCTTCCACTTCGGCGTCGCTGGCGAATTGCAGCGGCGCGGCCACCAGAGGATGATTCTCCGCCTTGATCTCGTTCAATTCCTTGTCGCCGCGCAGCAGCAGGGCCACCAGTTTCACCGACTTGTCGTCTTTTTCCTTGTGGGCGTGCACGATCAAGGTTTTCACGATGTGATCGGCGCCTACCTTCAGAAACGCGGCGACTTCTTCGATGCTGTGCTGGTTCGGCGTGGCTACTTTCTGTTTCTGCGCGGTGGCTGCCGGGCGTGCATTGCCAATGACCAGCGCTTCCGCTTTCTCAACGTTGGCGGCGTAATCGCTGCTGTCGCTGAATACAACGTCGTCTTCGCCGGATTGCGCCAGTACGTGGAATTCGTGGGAACTGTTACCGCCGATACTGCCCGTGTCCGCCAACACCGCGCGGAAATCCAGGCCCAGGCGGGTGAAGATGCGGGTGTAGGCGGCGTGCATGGCATCATAGGTCTGCTGCAGCGACGCGGCATCCATATGGAACGAGTACGCATCCTTCATGATGAATTCCCGCGACCGCATCACACCAAAGCGCGGGCGGATCTCATCGCGAAACTTGGTCTGGATTTGATAGAAATTGCACGGCAGCTGTTTATAGCTCTGAATGTTGGTGCGCACCATGTCGGTGATGACTTCTTCATGGGTCGGGCCCAGCACGAAATCGCGATCATGACGATCCTTGAAGCGCAGCAGCTCCGGGCCATACGCCTGGAAGCGTTGCGATTCCAACCACAGCTCGGACGGCTGTACCACTGGCATCAGCACTTCCTGGGCGCCGGCGCGGTTCATTTCCTCGCGCACCACCTGTTCCACTTTGCGCAACACCCGCAGTCCCGTTGGCAGCCAGGTATAAAGGCCGGAAGCCAGCTTGCGGATCATGCCCGCCCGCAGCATCAATTGATGGCTGATGACTTCTGCGTCGGACGGCGTTTCGCGCAGGGTGGCAAGCAAAAACTCGGTGGCTTTCATGTACGGGGCGACCTCGGTGATAACGGGCAGGAATAAGCGTGAAAATTGGCTCGATTTTACGGGCTATCGGGACGCTTCACAATCAAAGCCCGCTAGCAGTTACGTTTCATCCCAACTTGGGAAATACACCTGCGCGTGCTATTTATAGAAGCGGTTGTTTTAAACCTGTTAGGGAAGGCAGCATGACCACTCAAAAAGCGCACGACGTCACGACATCGGACGTCGATGGCGAAATGCTCAGTGTCATTTCCAAGGACGGTGTTTTGAATCGGCTGCGCTTATACCGCGCCGCGCATGACAGGGCTGTTGTGCTATGCATGCCGGCCATGGGAGTGCGGGCGTCGTTTTACCGGCCTTTGGCGGTGCAACTGGCGTTGGCAGGCTGGCATGTGGTGACGGCGGATCTACGTGGCCTGGGTGAAAGCGGTGTGCGTGTGAAGCAGGGCGCCCGTTTTGGCTATCGCGAACTGCTGGAGCAGGATTGGCCCGCCAATCTGGCAGGCATCCGCGAACGCTTTCCCGGTCTGCCTGTGTTTCTGCTCGGGCATTCCCTGGGTGGCCAGCTCAACGCGCTCTATGCGGCGCAAAATCCCCAGTCGGTGGCCGGGATCATTTTTTCTGCCTGTGGCTCAGTCTATTTTCGCGGCTGGCCATTTCCCGCGTCGCTGAAAATCCTCGGGCAATCACAACTGCTTCGTGGCATCACCGAGGTGGTGGGCTATTTGCCTGGCGACAAAGTGGGGTTCGGTGGCACCGAAGCGAAAGGCTTGATCCGCGATTGGGCCAATGTGGCACTTTCCGGTCGTTATGAACCTGCAGGTTCTGATTTTGATTACGAAGCCGCGCTGAAAAGATTGACGCTGCCGGTATTGGCTTTGTCTTACAGCGACGACGACTTTGCGCCAGCCAGTGCCACCCGCAAGCTGCTAGGAAAAATGCCGCAAGCGCGGATAACCCACATTGAATGGACGCCGGCCGATCTGGGTGCGAAATCCATCGGCCATAACGGGTGGGTGAAGCAGAATGCACGGGTTGTGAAGCAAATTGGGGATTGGATGACGCCTTTGGTGGGATCTTCAGAATGACCCCTGGCCTGACACCGCTGAATGTTGAAAGGCAAATTCGGCAGTAAATAAAAAGTAGGAAATAAAAACGGGGGCTTGAAGCCCCCGTTTTCACATTACCGGTATAAACGGCAATTAGCTGTTGACGAAGCCTTTCAGCTTGGCCAGAGCAACCGCTTTCACTTTGCGGCTGGCAGGCTTGGCTTTGAAAGTGGTTTCTTCGCCAGTGAAGGGGTTGATGCCCTTGCGAGCCTTGGTAGCAGGCTTGTCGATCACTTTCAGTTTCAGCAGGCCTGGGATGGTGAACTGGCCAGCGCCTTTCTTTTTCAGATGCGCTTCGATCAGGGAAGACAGCTCGTCGAACACGCCCTGAACCTGCTTGCGGGACAGCTGAGTGCTATCAGCAATAGTGGTCACGATCTGGGACTTGGTGAACGCTTCAGTCGCAGTGGTAACTTTTTTGGGAGCAGCAGCTGCTTTAGGAGCGGCGGCTTTTTTAGCAGGCGCTTTTTTTGCAGGAGCTTTCTTGGCAGCGGGTTTCTTTGCAGCGGGTTTAGCGGCGGCTTTCTTCTTTGCAGGCATGATTGCTTCCTTTATTTCTAGTTATCGCCCGACGGCTTCTGAGACTTCACCGCTGTTTTTCACGATTGAGTCATGCAGGCCGGCCCGGGCAGTCGCGGGTAATTATTGATCCTAATATCCGCGTCCGCAAGTGATAAAGCCCGGTTTTTCCCGGTTTTTTCGTGGTTTTCTGCAAAAAAAGTGAAAATCAGGCCTAATTTTGCAGTCTGCGCGCGACTTCGTTGAAGACTTCCACCCATTCCGCGTCGAAATGCGTGCCTGCGCAGCGATTGATTTCGAGCACCGCACGCACGAGCGGACGCTTGATTGCAGCGCTGTAGGCGCGCTCGTGCGTGCAGGCATCGAAGGCGTCGGCGATCGCCAGAATTTTCGCGCCGGGGCAGATTTCCGCGCCCATCAAGCCCGCGGGATAACCCAATCCATCCACCCGTTCGTGGTGTTCCTGCACAATCAATGCGGCTTGTTGCCAATGCTGCAGTGTGGCAATCAACTGCGCCGCAATCCGCGGATGCTGGCGTAGTGCAACCAGATCCTCCGCATTCAGCGGGCTGGTTTTGTGCAGGATGGCGATAGGCAGAAACGCCATGCCCACGTCATGCAGGTACACCGCGACGGCCAGCTGATCCGGCTCTACGGGTTCGCCGGCGTGTTGGTTCATCGCCAGAGCCAACTGCAGCAGACGGGCGTTGCGTCCTTTCCAATATTGAGAGCGTTCTTCTAATGGCAATATAAGATGTTGCAGGAAGCGGATATCGTCGTTCAGGCTGATGCCGAACCGTTGCAGAATTTCATGTTCTTTCGGTTGCAGGGACAACGGCGTCGGCGCTTCCGGTTGCGGCGTGGCTATGGGTTCAATCAGGATGTTCGGGTCCATCTGCGCCAGCACGGCGCGTACGATGTTCGGACGTTCCTCCAGACTCACTTCCGCCACGCGGCTGATCTGTTGGCACAGCGCATTCAGTGTCGCATCATCCAGCGGCATCGGTTGTTGCGCCATGCGGGCTTCCACCATCTGCTTGGTGTTGTCCATTGCCAGCATGATCACGTCGCTCAGGGATGCGTCGTACTTCAGGCTGTGCCGGCGCACCGCGTCCAGCACGTCCTCCACACTTTGGATAAGCGGCGTCAGATCTTTCAGCCCGACGTACACCAGATTGCCTTTTATAGTGTGCACCGAGCGGAACAGGGCATTGAGGAGGTCGGCGTTGGCAGGATCGTGTTCCAGGTCGATCAGGGTATTTTCGCAGGACTGATGTGCCTCGCGAAAATCCAGGAAGAAATCCTCCATCAGGTCCCGGTTGAAGTCGTCATCCTGTCTGGAGCTGCTCATGGTCCTTCTCCCGCTCGTAGGGCTATTCCGGTGAATGGCGCTGTCGATTCCTCCAGTATAGTGGCCGCGGCTAGCAGAGCCCGGAACCCATACTGCTAAAAGCCGGGGGACCCGTTATAATGTGCCCCTTTTTCGGGACCGTTCCATCGGTGTCGAATTCACCCGTCATTGGCCAGGCCCTGGGAAATTCCCGCCAAAGCCGCGGGTTTTCAATGGTTTGAGCAGTAAAGTTGGAGGCCTAGACGCCATGCCTATTTATGAGTACGAGTGCCAGTCCTGCGGACATCAGCTGGAAGCGATCCAGAAAATCAGTGAAGCACCCCGCACCGATTGCCCCCAGTGCCAACGGCCGGACCTGAAAAAACGCATATCGGCGCCTGGCTTCCGCCTATCCGGTGGCGGCTGGTATGAAACCGATTTCAAGACCGGCACCAAGAAGAATCTAGTGGAAAAAGACGGTGGTGCAGCTAAATCCAGCGGTGGATCGTCCACGGCCGGCACTGCCAGCACCTGATATTCGCCTCGGTCATCCGTACAAGACACTTATATAAAGACGAAGGTATTTTCATCATGCGCAGCCATTATTGTGGCCAACTGAACGAATCCCACATCGACCAGACCGTGACGCTGTGCGGCTGGGTACACCGTCGCCGCGACCACGGCGGGGTGATTTTCCTGGATCTGCGTGACCGCGAGGGTATCGCCCAGGTGGTGTACGATCCGGATACCGTGGAAGCGTTCGCTCTGGCGGAGCGGGTGCGTAGCGAATTCGTGCTGAAGGTCACCGGTCGCGTGCGTGCGCGTCCGAAAGGTACCGAAAATACCGAAATGCCTACCGGCATGATCGAGGTGCTGGGCAAGCAGCTGGAAATTCTCAACACCGCTGAAACACCGCCGTTCCAGTTGGATGAGCACACCAACGTGGGCGAGGAAACCCGTCTCAAATACCGCTACCTGGATCTGCGCCGTCCGGAAATGCTGCAACGCCTGCAGTTCCGTTCCCAAGTCACCACCGCGATCCGCAATTACCTGGACGCCCAGGGCTTCCGCGACGTGGAAACGCCGATCCTGACGCGCGCCACGCCGGAAGGTGCCCGCGATTATCTGGTGCCGAGCCGTACGCATCAGGGCAGCTTCTTCGCGTTGCCGCAGTCGCCGCAGTTGTTCAAACAGCTGCTGATGGTGGCGGGCCTGGACAAGTACTACCAGATCGCCAAGTGCTTCCGCGACGAAGACCTGCGTGCCGACCGCCAGCCTGAATTCACCCAGATCGATATCGAGGCTTCCTTCATTAATGAGGAAGACATCATGGGCGTGGCCGAAGGCATGGCCCGCAAGCTGTTCAAGGATCTGCTCGGTATCGAGTTCGACACGTTCCCGCGCATGCCCTATTCAGAAGCCATGTCCCGCTTCGGCAGCGACAAGCCCGACCTGCGCATTCCGCTGGAACTGGTGGATGTAGGCGACCTGATGAAACAGGTGGATTTCAAGGTGTTCAGCGGCCCGGCCCACGATCCGAAGGGCCGTGTGGTGGCGCTGAAAGTACCGGGTGGCGCGACCATCAGCCGCAAAGAAATCGACGACTACACCAAATTCATCTCGATTTACGGCGCGAAAGGTCTGGCCTGGATCAAGGTCAACGAACTGGCGAAAGGCATTGACGGCCTGCAGTCGCCCATCGTGAAGAACATGACCAACGTCGTGATGGAGATGATTCAGCGTCTGGAAGCCAAAGACGGCGACATCATTTTCTTCGGTGCCGACAAAGCCAAGGTGGTGAACGAATCCATCGGCGCGCTGCGGATCAAGCTAGGTCACGACCTGAAGCTGCTCACCCGCGAATGGGCGCCGCTGTGGGTCGTGGATTTCCCCATGTTCGAGGAAACCGACAACGGTGGCTGGACTCCGTGCCACCACCCGTTTACCGCGCCGTCCTGCCCGGTGGAAGTGCTGGAGACCGATCCAGGTTCCGCGCTGTCCCGCGCTTATGACATGGTGTTGAACGGTACCGAGCTGGGTGGCGGTTCCATCCGTATCCACCGTCCGGAAATGCAGAAGGCCGTGTTCCGCGCCCTGAAAATTTCCGACGACGAGGCCAACGAGAAATTCGGCTTCCTGCTGGACGCACTGAAATTCGGTTGCCCGCCGCACGGTGGTCTGGCGTTTGGTTTGGATCGTCTGATCATGCTGATGACCGGCGCTTCATCCATTCGTGACGTGATTGCGTTCCCGAAAACCCAGACTGCTGCCTGCGTGATGACGCAAGCGCCATCGCCGGTCGATCCAAAGCAGTTGCGGGAAGTGGGGATTCGTTTGCGGGAAGAAACCAAGCCCAAAGAGTAATCTGGCCGGCAGCCATAACCGCCAGCGACATGCACCATGTCTAAAATCGCTGGCGGTTGATAGCCCCAACAACAATATTCAGCAGCCAATAAAAAAGCCCTGCGCAGTAGAACTGGCAGGGCTTTTTTGTTGCAGGCTTACCGCTAAGCAGTCGTTACCGTCCGCTGGTTAACCGCCTGTGCGAACAGTCTGTGCCTGGCTGGTGGCCGGGTACTGGGACGCCGGCTGATAGTTTGGAGCAACAGCGGCTCCCGGAGGGGGATCCAATACCAGACGACCATCTTTCACCGGGATCTCGGTGCCCGGATCATAGGCCATGCGCACCATATCCTCGCGCTCTTTCAGACGGTACGTCACATCGTAGCCCACCAGATCGTCGCGGGTTTCATAGGTGGTTTTGCAACGCTGTTCCACGGTCTGATAGGTGTCGCCCTTCTGCATATTGTTCTGCACGCGGTCACCGGCATAGCCACCGGCCACAGCGCCCACCACGGTCGCGGCTTTCTTGCCATTGCCGCCGCCTACCTGGTGGCCCAATGCACCGCCGATTACGGCACCGATGGCCTTACCGGCGATACGGTGCTGATCCTGTACCGGACGCTGGCGAGTGACGGTCACGTCACGGCATTCTTCGTGAGGAATCTGGGTGGTCTGAGTCACCGGGACCGCCCGCAGTACGACGGCATTTTCCTCTTTCAGCAACTGATAACCGGAAATCGCACCGCCGGCAGTCGCTACGCCTACGCCCAACAGGGTTCCTGCGATCATCGATTTGTTCATCTCAACACTGCTCCCAATGGTGGTTGGTCTAAAAGGTTTGGCTTGGTCTTGGAATTAACGGGGGCAGTTTAAACATTTTCAGACTGAATGAACCCTGAATGTGGCGGGCAAGTGCCCAGGATGTGAATGAGGTCTCGCCAGAATGCGGCCTTGGCTGGAGTGGAGGCGGGCGGAAGTGTCAATTTGGCCCTATTTAGCTGGCGGCAGAGTGTCCTGTTTGCACAGGTAATATTTCATAACCGCAAAAACAGTGCACCAGTAGACTGTGCCCATTGAATACGCAGCCATGGTGGCGCGAACAAACTGGGGCTCTGACATGAAAACGTTGCACGCAATTGTATTTGGACTGATCGCCGCTCTGGCCGGCACACTGTTTTTCTCCGCTCAGATGGCAGACAAGCTGCCCCTGCTGGCGGACAACTCGATGGCAATCCTGATGGCCATCGGTATTATCGGACTCGTCGGTGCTCGCGAGAAAACGCCTAACCCCCAGGCGTAAACCCTGGCGGCACCTTCGGGTGCCGCTTTTTTCATGCTCTGCCTTAATCTTAAAGCTCCGCCCCAATATTTAAGTCCTTCTGTATCCTTCCTTAGTACCTGCAAAGCTTTCATCAAGAACCCGCCGCAGCGCTATCCCGCAACCTTATGAATTTAGCTCAGAAATAAAGTGGCTTACCGCTCAGAAATAAAGTGACAGCGACGGCTGCGCTGCTAGACTAGCTTCCAAATCAAACAGTTGGAATGAACAGGCATGGCGATCGTGCTCGGCATCGATCCAGGCTCTCGCATTACCGGCTATGGCGTCATCAGCGCCGAGTCTTCCCGGCTGCACTATATCGACAGCGGCTGTATTCGCACCGAATCTGCCGCTGACCTGGCTGAAAAGCTCGACATGATCTTTCGCGGAATCGACCAGGTCATCCGGCTTCATCATCCGGAGCAGGTGGGGATCGAGCAGGTCTTTCTGGCCCGCAACGCCGATTCCGCCCTGAAACTGGGGCAGGCGAGGGGAGTTGCCATCGTCGCCTGTACGCAGCATCAGTTGCCGGTGGCGGAGTACTCGGCGCGACAGGTGAAGCAGGCTGTGGTGGGTACCGGTGCAGCGGAAAAGACTCAAGTTCAGCGCATGGTGTGTCATCTGCTGGGGTTGGACAAATCGCCTCAGGCCGATGCCGCCGATGCTCTGGCGGTGGCCATCTGCCACGCTCACATGTCCCAAAGCATGCTGCGCCTGGCTGGAGCCCGCAAAGTACGGCGCGGACGGCTGCGGCTCTGATGGCTGCTTTTTTGACTGCTGACGGTTTTACCAAATCTTTACAGCATCGCCATGATCGGACACGCACAATGATCGGACGCGCAATATGATTGGTCGAATTCACGGAACGCTTCTGGAAAAACAGCCTCCACGCCTGCTGGTGGATGTGAGTGGTGTCGGCTACGAGATCGAAGTGCCACTCACGTCCTATTACAAGCTACCGGAGTCGGGCCAGGCCGTAACCCTGCACACGCATTTTGTCGTGCGGGAAGACGCCCAGCTGCTGTTTGGCTTCGTGGACAAAGGCGAGCGGGAGCTGTTCCGGGAACTTATTCGGGTGAATGGCGTTGGTCCGAAATTGGCGCTGGCGATTCTGTCCGGCATGGAAGGCGCCGAATTCGTCCGTTGCGTACAGAATCACGATATCAATACGCTGATCA
The DNA here is from genome assembly GCA_035539495.1 of Dongiaceae bacterium. GTDB lineage: Bacteria > Pseudomonadota > Gammaproteobacteria > Pseudomonadales > Ketobacteraceae > Ch67. The sequence goes on along the minus strand of DATLII010000743.1, from coordinate 1,484 downwards.
AGCTGCCGGGCGTGGGCCGCAAGACAGCCGAGCGGCTGCTGATCGAAATGCAGGACCGTCTCAAGGATTTCAACCATGGGTTGCCGTCCTTGCCCGCTGCGGGTGGTGGCACCGTAAAACGCACAGCCCGCATCGAAATTTCAGAAGCGGAAAGTGCCCTGATTGCGCTAGGATATAAGCCCCAAGAGGCAGCCCGTGCCATCGCGGCGTTTAATACGGACGGTCTCAAGAGTGAAGACATCATCAAGCAGGCGCTGAAAAACATGGTGAAGGCCTCCTGATCCGAATGCTCGAGCCCGAAGCGAACCGATGCACCTGAATGCGCAGCATTTAACTATCAAGCACCCAGACTGAGCCCCAGATCCGACCAGCATGCTCGAATCCGACCGCCTTATTTCTCCGTTGTCCGGCAAGGAAGATGCCCATGATCGGGCCATCCGTCCTACCCGGCTGACGGACTATACCGGCCAGAACGCCGTGCGCGAGCAGATGGAAATTTTCATCGCCGCCGCCCGTGGCCGTAGCGAGGCACTGGATCACACCCTGATTTTCGGCCCGCCTGGTCTGGGTAAAACCACCCTGGCTAACATCATTGCCAATGAAATGGGCGGCAATCTAAAGAGCACTTCCGGCCCGGTGCTGGAAAAAGCCGGCGATTTGGCCGCGTTGCTCACCAACCTGGAAGCGGGCGACGTGCTGTTCGTCGACGAAATCCACCGTTTGAGCCCTGTGGTGGAAGAGATCCTCTATCCAGCGATGGAAGATTACCAGCTCGATATCATGATCGGTGAAGGCCCTGCCGCCCGTTCCATCAAAATCGATCTGCCGCCGTTCACGCTGGTGGGGGCCACCACGCGCGCCGGTCTACTCACCTCTCCGTTGCGGGATCGTTTCGGCATTGTGCAGCGCTTGGAATTTTATTCGGTGGAGGAGCTGTCGCGCATCGTCAGTCGTTCTGCTGGAATCCTGGGTGTCGCGATGGAAGAGCAGGGCGCCACCGAGATTGCTCGCCGCAGCCGGGGCACGCCCCGTATCGCCAACCGCCTGCTGCGTCGGGTGCGCGATTATGCCGAAGTGAAGGGCGACGGCCGCGTCACCGTAAGCATTGCGGAGAAAGCGCTGGACCTGCTGAAAGTGGATTCCCACGGCTTCGATACCATGGACCGCCGCCTGCTGCTCACCATCATGGAAAAATTTGACGGCGGCCCCGTTGGCGTGGAAAGTCTGGCCGCCGCCATCAGTGAGGAAGCAGGCACCCTGGAAGACGTGGTGGAACCTTATTTGATCCAGCAGGGTTTTATTATGCGAACCCCGCGCGGGCGGGTCGTTACCCGACAGGCTTGGCAACATTTTGGTTTGAACCCGCCGGCGCGCACCGCGCCGCCGACACAGGACCTGTTTACCGATGACTGAGTTTTCCATACACCTGCGGGTTTATCTGGAAGATACGGACGCCGGTGGCATTGTTTATTACGTCAATTACC
>DATLII010000742.1:0-2682 GCA_035539495.1 Dongiaceae bacterium | reverse complement strand
ACGTCGGGCCGCTTCAGCAACCACAGCATGAACCAGGCGCCAGTAGCGGCACTGGTTTCATGGCCACCCACCAGCATGCCCATGCTTTCGGAAATCACGCGCTCTTCCGGCAACAATGTGCCGTCGTCGTATGTAGCGCGGGAAATCGTAGCGATCAGATCGGTGCGGCTGGTGTCGCCGCTGTTGCGCACGGCATGTATTTCCTGCCGCATCAAATCCGCCAGTTGCGCTTTCAGTTCAACCGAGCGGCTCCAGGGCAGCCAGCCTTTTTTGCCTTTGCCGAAATCGCCTTTCGCGGTTTTCTTCAAATAAGCCCGGTTCAACATGCCGCGGAATTTCGGCGCGCCCCAGATATTGCCCAGCGTGAACATCACATCATTGGTGGACGCCTGAATCCACTCCAGCATCAGTTGACGATAACGTTCCTGCTTGGGGCCATCCTTTAAACCCAACAACGTGTAGCAGGCGATATCCAGCGTGATATCACCGATCAGACGCGGCATGTCGTACTGGTCGCCAGGCTTCATCGCGTTGATGTGCTTGGTGGTGAATTCGTGCATCACGGCAGCGCGGTCTTTCAATCGTGTGGCCACCAGCGGCGGGATCATGATCTTGCGCGAATCCTGGTGTTCCTTGTTGTTCAGAAAACCGGTCTGGTTGTCGCCGATATCGATAGGAATCATCAACTGGCGCTGATCGATCTGTTCCGGTTTCAGGTTGAAGAAATCTTTCACCATCTCGGGACTTGCCACCCACACCAACGGGTCCAGGCCGGGGAAGCGCAGAGTAAAGGCGTCGCCGTATTTCTGGTGGCATTCCGACAGGTAGTCGTAAATGCCGGTGCCCATTTTCATGGCCTGTTTGAACTTGGATTCGGTGGGGCCCGGCGGCAGGGGTAGGGACTGGCTCATGGTGGCGGCCTCGCTGGTCTGGTTATTGTTGTCGTGGTGGCGTGCTGTTCTTAAACGGCGATTTTGTATACAGTGTATACCTGTCCGCCTGCCGGATACAACCGTGCTCAACACCTGATCAGGACTTTCGTCATGGATACCCGCCCGTACGACATCATTCTATGGGGCGCGACCGGCTTTACCGGGCGCCAGGCCACACGCTATCTGCATGAACAATATGGGAAACCGGGCAATGGAAGGTCGGGCGGATTGCGCTGGGCTATCGCCGGTCGGGATCGGGTTCGTCTGGAGGCGGTGCGGGCTTGGGCCGGGGCGCCGGAGCTGCCCATTCTGATCGTGCCGGGCCGTGATGCCGGTGCCGCTGAGCAAATGGCCCGTTCCACCCGAGTGGTCTGCGCCACGGTAGCACCTGCCGCCGAGTACGCCACGGAAATGGTGGCGGCCTGCGCCCGTCACGGCACCGATTATTGCGACCTGAGCGGCGAGTTGCATTGGCTGCGCGCCATGATCGACCGCTACGACAACGAAGCCAAGGCCAGCGGCGCGCGCATTCTGAATGCGTGCGGTTTTGATTCCATTCCATCGGATCTGGGCGTGCAATTTCTGCAGGAGCAGGCCAAGGCGCAGTTCGGTGAATACTGCAATCTGATCCGTAATTGTTTTGACGAAGGACATATAGCGGTGTCCGGCGGCAGTTTTGCGAGTGGCTTAGGCGTGATGCGTGCCGTGGCGAAGGATCCGCAACTGGCAAACCTGATTGCTGATCCCAACAGTTTGAATCCACGTGATCGCATGCGCGGTGCGTTTCGGCCGGAGCTGGATCGTGTGGTGCATGATAAAGATTTCGGACAATACCTAATGCCGTTTCCGATTGGAGGAATCAATACACGGATCGTGCGGCGGTCTCATGCGTTGACGAATTTCCAGTACGGTGAGGATTTTATTTACGAAGAAGCGAAGCTGGCGGGGAATGGCCTGCTGTCGAAAACGCGGGCGCAGGTGGAGAATTTTTTCACGCAGTTGTTTGTGGCGGGTAACCCTGAGTCGCGATTTACTCGGTTCCTGCATGGGCTAGGGCCGAAAGTAGGGGACGGCCCTACCGATGAGCAGATTGCGCGTAATGGGCCTTTCAGTTTTCGTATGATCGGTTACACACCATCGGGAAAACAATTACGAGCGAAAGTGTTTTGCGCCCGAGACCCCGGACATGGCGGGACGGCGGCGATGTTGGGGGATACGGCGTATTGCTTGGCGATGGAGCGGGATAAAACGGGCCGTATCGGGGGCTTCACCACTACAAGTGTGGCATTGGGCTCGGTTCTGAGGGAACGGCTGCGGGGCAATACAGGGTTGGAATTCAGCGTGGAAGGAACCAGTAGGCAGAGTGCGATCATCTAACTTGTAACGGTGGCTCAAAGAGTCCTGCTTAGTGAGAATGGACGTATTGGATAAGCTGCGACGACTAGAGAATATTAGAAAAAGATATGCGATGATACAATGATCAAGTTTGCGGGTGCAAAGTAGGGCTCGCGTTTATGGGGGTGTCAGTGAACTCAGACGACTTACGGTTCTTATCGGGTGGCATGCTCTCTTCACGTTCGTTCGCAACTCCGATTAGTAGCCGTCTGCTTGATGCGCTAAATAATGAATTCTTCAAAGATGGTAAAATTTACTGTTGGATGGGTTCAAAGGAAAAGGACCATCGCCTTGTCAGGATTGATGAGAAATTGCTGGTTATCGACTCGCTTACAAATATCAGAGGCATATCTGT
>DATLII010000741.1:0-6832 GCA_035539495.1 Dongiaceae bacterium | reverse complement strand
CACTGTGCACGATCACGCAGTTGCGACCGGCCCGTTTCGCACGATGCAAACCGGCGTCAGCGCGCTCGACCACGGTGGAAACCGTGTCATTGCCTTCCTGCATCCGTGCCACGCCAATGCTGACAGTGAAATTGAAACGGGCGCCCTCAAACTCAAACACTTCTTCCTGCCAGCGCTTGCGAATGCGCTCGGCGACACGGTAGCCACCTTCTTCTTCCGCCGACGCTAGCACCACGCCGAATTCCTCGCCACTGATGCGCCCCAACACATCCTCTTCCCGCAGACAACTGCGCACTACTTCGCCAAACCGGCAGATCGCATGGTCGCCAAAGGTACGGCCATAGCTGTCATTGATCCGTTTGAAATAGTCGATGTCCAGCATCAGCAGCGTGAAGGGCAACCGATAGCGCAGCGCGCGCTTGAGTTCGCGGTTGGCAGATTCCAGGAAGGAACGATTGTTCAACAGGCCGGTGAGTGCATCTGTGGTGGCCAAGCGCTCCAGCTCCAATCGGGCCTGATAACGCTCGGTGATGTCCACAACCGCAACGAACAATGCTTGAGTGCCGGCAAAATCCATCAGGCGCCCGCTGAGCTGCACCCAGATTGGCTGACCGCCGGTCCGGCGTAACTGCACTTCCAGGTTGTTGACGTTTTTCTCGCGGATCACCTGATTGAAAAAGGCTTCCCGCTCTTTGGTGTCGGCCCACAGATCCAGCGATTTCAATTCGTCGGGCAAAGTGGCTGGGGACAACTGGAACAATTGGAACGTACTGCGGTTGGCGTACAGCACTGGGAATCCGGAAGCATTTTCCAGGATCACGATGGGATAAGGCGTGGCATCCATGATGGAACGCAGACGGGCTTCCGAACGCTGCAGCGCGATGTCGGCCATGCGCCGGTCGGAAATATCCTGCACGGTGCCGGTTTCGCGCACCGGCGCACTACCCTCGCCTAAAAAAACCTGCCCGGCCAGCCGTATGTATTTTTCCTTGCCGCCGGGACAAATGACGCGATGATCGCACTGGTAGCTGCCACCCTGGTGATAGGCCGCGGCGATCACTTCCATCACGCGCTCGCTGTCATCGGGATGAATCAACCGTTCGTAGTGACGGTATTCCTGAGATTGGTCTCCCAATTCCAACACACGGCAGGCTTCATCCGACCAGAAGGTTTCGCCGGTTTCGAAATCCCGGCTCCAACTGCCGATGCGGGCAACCAGCTGCGCCTCGCGCAAACGGGCTTCGAACTGACGCAGTTGTTCGTCTTTATGCTGCAGTATCCGGTGCAATCGCAGGAAGAACAGGCTGGCAGCAATGGCGACCAGTAATACCAGGCTTGCCGCCAGCCAAAGCCACTGGCCACTTTCAGCCTGGGTGGCAACGGAAGGCTCATACAGAATTTCGATCTGCTCGCTGAATGCCGTCGTAGTCACTGTCGCTGTCGACAACAGCACCAACCCGGCCCATCTGGCGGATGGACGGCAACGAACAGGATGGAAGTGATGGGCCTGGGTCGGATGGCGCAAGCAACACTCCGGATGAGAATAGGTTTCGGGACGGCATCAGCGTACTGCTTGAGTATAGTAAAGCGCGGTAATCCGGCAGGCCGTCCAGCTTGCTTCATCCAATTTGGTCAATTCAGCGGGTTTATTTGTCCCCTGTGGCCAGAACCACTACAACCTTCGTCAGTCTCAAGGCATCATAGGTAGCATTATTTCTGTACTGGATTTCTGCATGCGCGTTTCCACTTCCCTGCTGCTTCTGACCGGCCTGCTGGCATTTCATATGCCCGCTCCGGCCCAGGCGACGGAAACGCCCGGCACCGGTACGCCGGCCGATACCGCCACAACTAACACGACCGCGAGCGCCGCAGCTCCTCCTGCGGCAGAAAAGCCGGCAACGGCCCAGCCGACACCGCCTGCTGTTCCCACGCAATCCGCTCCCGTACAGCCTGCAGCACCAGCCCAAACGACAGCGCCCGAAAAAGCCGCCCCACCGCAAACCACTTCTTCTCCGTCGGAATCACCATCACCATCCACACCGTCGCAACCTGCACCCACTAATCCGGCCACTAGTGCCACAACACCTGCACCGGCAGCCACTGATCCCGCACAAAACGAAACCACTCCCGTCGCGCCTGAGCCCGTTGGCCAGACCGAACTGTCCATGCTCAACGGCACCGTAGCTCCCGGTACTTTCCGCACCTTGTATTGGTCGCCAGGGCAATACATTTCCAGCCTGGATACGCCGGTTCCCATTCTGGTGGCACATGGTCGCGAGGAAGGCCCCACCCTCTGCCTCACCGCCGCCATTCACGGTGACGAGATCAACGGAATCGAAATCGTGCGCCGGGTACTGCACCAGATCGAACCGGATTCCCTGCGCGGCACCGTGATCGGCGTTCCCATCGTTAATCTAGATGGATTCCGTCGCGCCACCCGTTATCTCAGCGACCGCCGCGATCTAAACCGCTACTTTCCTGGCAGCCCCATCGGCAGCTATGCCTCGCGGATGGCGCACTCGCTGTTCCAGCAGATCATCCTGAAATGCGATTACTCGGTGGATATCCACACGGCGTCTTTTTACCGCACCAATCTGCCGCAGCTGCGGGGCGATTTGAAAAACAAAGCGGTGCTGGAATTCAGCCGGCACTTCGGTGGGATGAGCGTGCTGCATAACGCCGGCGCCACCGGCACTTTGCGGCGGGCGGCAAACGATTCGGGAATTCCGTCGCTGACAATGGAAGCAGGCGGCCCCCATGCGCTGGAACAGGAAGCGATTTCCTACGGCGTGAAAGGTTTGAAGAACGTGATGCACAACCTGAACATGTACCAGACCGTACGGCTCTGGCGCATGCCGCAACCCGTGTTCTACCAGTCGATCTGGGTACGGGCCAAATTGGGCGGCATCATGTTGTCGAAAGTGGATCTGGATGAAAAGGTACGGCAGGGACAATTGCTGGGTCGCGTCATCGATCCCATTACCAACACCAGCAGCGACATCATTTCGCCCATCAACGGGACCATTCTGGGCAAGGCATTGGATCAGGTGGTGAGCCCGGGCTTCGCTACATTCCATATCGGAGTGGTGGCGACGGAGGAACAACTGGTAGCCCCCATACCCGCTACCGCGCCCGAGTTGACGCCGGCAGCACCGGCGGGGGCACCTACGTCTTCCCCCGCCATCGATCCGGACAACGTCGAAGCGTTTCCGGATACCGAAAGCTGACGCTGGATTATGTGAGCCGTTACTTGGTCAGCAAACCTAATTATTTAGTCAATAAAAAATCCACGATCTCAAACAATTCTTCTTCGCTTCCCGCCTGGCTCTCGCTCACCGTGTACTGGCCATTCACCAGAATCGCCGGCACACCGCGCAATTGATACGCCATAAACAGGCTTTCCGATTTTTCCAATTCCGCTTTGCGATCACTGGAATTAAAGGCAGTGCGGAATTTCTCGGCGTCACCGCCCTGCGCTTTCACGAATGCCACGGCATCATTGATATTTTCAATCTTCTTCTTTTGCACGTGAATATAGTCGAACAGTGCCGGTACCAGCTTTTTATCCTGCCCTGTCGCCTGCAAAGCAAAGAACACGGCACCCAGGAACTCAAAGTGCGCATTCCAGGTGGCAGGAATACGATCGAACTTCACGTTTGCGGGCTTGGTGGCCAACCATTTATCCAGCGCCGGTTCCAGATGCGCGCAATGGGGGCAGCCCAGGCTGAAAAATTCCACCACGGTGGACGGCACCTTTTCTGCTTTCTCGAAGCTGGTGTAATGCACGCCGTCGACATACCGCTCCATACTGAACGCGAACAGCACCTGCGATTGCACCAGCGCCCATACGCCTAACACGATTGCCTGTAACAGTTTCATGGTTTCTCCAATGAGGTCCCGCGGGAATCGCTGCCAAGAATAGCAGCAGCCTTTGCCAAATCCTACGCTGATGAACGGCTCTGCCTATACTGATCTATAGCATCGGAACAGGACTCCTCATGTTCAAACTGATCCAACAGGGCCAGACCATCGCCCGCCGGCTTTACAACAACCGTATTCACATCCGGGAAGACCTGACCCTGGCGCTGCAACACGCCTGGACCCTGCCCTACCTCACCTCACCCTGGAGCGCAGAATCCCTAACCCGGTCCGAACTGCATCCACTCAGTTACAACAACTGGGGCGATGTCATCAATCTCAGCCTGCAAGCCATGGTGCCCCTGGAGCGCCGCACTTACAGCCCCGGCACGCTGGCTTGTTACCCGGAGCATTACGCCGTCGGCGCGCCACGGGAGAAATGGTTCTTCATCAACGGCATCTGCACCTCGCCGCCAGTAGCAATCCTGAACGGACTGGAACTGGCCAAAGCCTTCCACCGTCCGATTCACCTGATCCATACCCCCACGTCCGGCGTGCTCTGGGATCTGTGGGATTCCATGACCGCCCGCACCCTGCGCAAGGACGGCCTGCTGGGCCGACTCGCTTACGATGTAGTGAAGGAAGCCCTGCGCCATCACGACAAAGTCGTCATCGTCGGCCACTCCCAGGGCACCATTGTCGCCAGTTACATCGCCCGCAAACTGCTGAAGGACAAACGCTATCGCCATCACGCGCCGAAATTGGAGATCTACTGCATCGCCGGCGTCGCCGACAGCTTCCGGGTCGATCCCGATCTAAGCGCACACTTTGGACGCGGCGTGCCTTACGTGGAACACTTCGCCAACGGCCTGGATTTTTTCTGCCGTATCGGCGTGCTCGCCCATTTGGACAACACATCCGGCGCCGTGTTCGTACTGCCCAACCGCACCGGTCATCTACTCAACGACCACTATATTCCCGGCATCTGGCGCGGCGAGTACTGCAACAAGCGCTCACGTCTGTACAAGTACATCGACGGCAACACACCCGCATCCAATGATTACGTGCAACACAATCTCAATATGGATGATGACAGCGCAGACGACGAGGCGGCCAACGACGATCACGCCGAAGCCAGCTGATCAGTCGTCCCGCTCCATGAATTCCGCAATTTCTTCGGCCTTGGCCATGGCATCGTGATAGCCCAGCGCGATCAGCTCGCTGCAAAAACCGCGATGAAATAGCAGATAGCTCAAAATGCTGGAACCAGATGAACGAGTGGCGCCGATGCCATGCAGGAACATGCGGATAGTCATCGGCAACACATGCAGATATTTGGACGCAATCTGGTCCAGGCTTTGGGTCGGGGAAATGATCAAACTGCCAACCGGACGCAAGTTGGAACCGGTTTTAGATCGCACCGTTTCCGGAATCAGTTCCAACGTTTTATTGATGCGCTGCAGACGTTCGATGTCGTATTCCAAACTATCCAAAAATACGCTGTTGAGCAGATGGCCGCTGATTTGCGCCAGCGATGGATAGCCTTCCATCGGTTTGCGCACCTGCGGCGCCGAGCGGTTACCAGACACACCGACCACTAACACTTTACGTGCGCCCAGATGCAAAGCCGGACTGATCGGCGCCAACTGCCGCATCGCGCCGTCACCAAAATATTCGCGATTGATCCGCACCGCCGGAAACACCGCCGGAATCGCCGACGACGCCATCAGATGTTCCAGTTTGATTTCGGTGCGCAACCCCACCCGCTGGAAACGTTTCCAGGCGGAAATATCCGGCGAGCCCTGGAAGAACGCCACCGAATGCCCCGAGTTGTAACCCGATGCCGTCACCGAAATTGCTCGCAGATAACCGGCGTCGATTACCTCGCGCAGGTTGGAAAAGCGCACCATGTCCCCCAGCAACAGGCCCAGGGGTCCATTGTCCAGCATCGACACTGCCTGGTTGTGCGGCGCTGTCACCAGACTGGCCAGCCAACGTCCCGCACAACCGAACACACCAACCGGGTCAGTCCGGTAGACCTGATCCGGCCGGAACGACTTCCAGACATGTTCGATGGCGTACACAGCGTTGCGGAAGTTGTCGGCATTGGCTGCGAGGGCGGTGGCATTGATCGCCCCCGCGGAGGTGCCCGAGATAATACCGAATGGATTGCGGGTGGCTTCCGGCATGATGTCGGCAATGGCTTTCAGCACCCCCACCTGATAGGCCGCACGGGCCCCACCGCCGGACAATACCAACGCGCTGAACAAATGAGTTTTAGTGGACTGAATTTTTGCCATGGTCTGCTTCCGGACTGCTATTTTTAACTGTAGCAGTGACTTGCGGTGCTGCACGAACTTTGACACCCGCGACCGCTCTCAAGTGCCCGCCGCCAAAGCGCCCCAACCATCCCAGGACAGGTTACAATGAGTCCGATTCACTATCTCGAACGGAGACATGCATGACACCCGCAGCACCTGACGCAACCCACCTGATTCTGGTTCGTCACGGTCAGATCCAGGCCAACATCGACAAGCTCTGGCACGGCTGGACCGACAGTGCCCTCACCGAAGAAGGCCACCGCCAGGCCGAACGGGCTGCCGCCCGCATCGCAGCAGAACACCCCGATATCCGCGCCATCTATGCCAGCCCCCTGCAGCGGGCCTTCAACACAGCGCAGAAGATCGCGAACGTCCTGGGCCTGGAAGTGGTGCCGGAACCTCGGCTGAAGGAATACGGAATCGGCATACTGGAAGGCGTCAGCTTTGGCGACCTGCACCGGGAGCACAACTTCTTCCAGCAGATCGACGCCAGCCCGGACTATGCGCCAGAGGGTGGCGAGTCCATTACCCAAGTAAGTGAGCGGGTGCACGCCGCAATCCGGGACCTACAGCAACGCCATGCCGGCGAGAAGATTCTGGCCGTCAGTCACGGCGCTGCTCTGGCTTTGGTCTTGGCAAAACTGTTCGATCAA